>JBBIVI010000001.1:0-1120 GCA_037439825.1 Candidatus Nitrosotenuis sp.
TCAATTTTCATTATTTAGTGTATACCATCTACCAATAAAATGAAGGGCCATGATTTTCAGGTATGAAAACAAGACGATTTATTTTATCATAGAAAACATAATTCGATGTAATGACAACGGATTATGTTTCACTTGCCGCACTACTCATTTCCTTGTCCGCTGTTGGACTTGCTGTAATCAGGTTCAGAAAAGAAAGTAAAGTCAAAGTGCAGGCAGACATGGTAGCCACGCTGACTAAAATAATAGACATAATCCGAAACGATACAGTGCGGGAATACAGAGAATTACTCAGAGGAAATGAGGTTTTAAACCAATTAAAAATGCAGGACATCAATTCTCTTCCTCCACTTGATGAGAAAATAGAAAAGGCTGCAAGGTATGTAGCAGTTGCCTATGACAAGCTTGGTTTTTGTCTTAAAGGACGACGAAGACTTGCAAAGAAGAGTTCTGGAGTGGCATGGCGACGACATTGCAGAAATGTGGCTCATGTTACAGCCAATTGTTAAAAACAAATGGAGACTGCGATACCCAAGGTATGCTATTGAGTTTGAGAGGTTAGGTCAAAAGGTAGTAGCCCATGAAGACATCTATAAACATCACAAAGACTTTTGATCAAGTATGGTTAGTGATGATTCGATGGTCTTTTTGATTTCCGCTAAGAGTTCTTTGAGTGTTTGTTCGTTAGAAGCGCCTTTTTGTTGAAGCTCGGTATTGTAGTATTTCATCCATGAATATGTATGTTCTAAGTTCTTAATTGTTTCAAATCGAAGCAATGTTTGTTTTCCTGCAAGCACCGTTGAGTCCCATACATCTGTGAAAAATGGTTTGTAGTCAGCATACTGGATCGTATCTTCAATAAACCGCATCTTTCTGACAAGATCTTCTTTGATAAGCAATAGTATTTTTTTTCTTGTTGTACTATCTTCTTTTTTCTGCATGCGCCTATAAATCCAATGTTCTACAAAGACTGCGCCAAAAATGATCGTTGCAAGAATTGCTGATTCAATTATGAGAATTTCCCATTCAATCAAAGAGATTCCTTCCTTAATAGGTCACTTGGCTATCAAAACTGGAATTTTTGATTTATTGAGTACATAATTTGCAACGCTTCCCAAAAACA
>JBBIVI010000001.1:1130-2471 GCA_037439825.1 Candidatus Nitrosotenuis sp.
TGGACCCCTCGAACCCATTACTATGAGATCAAAGCGCCCCTTTTGCGCAAGTTTGGTTATTTCCTTTCCTGGGTATCCATGGAGGGTGATTTTGCCGGTAAATGGTACACCAGAATTTTTTGCATTTTTTACCGCATCGTTAATTATTTTTGTAGCCATTTTTTGGTAATGTTTTTTTATTTTGGAATCATATTTTGTTGGCAGGCGTATTACATGTAATCCTGTGATCTTGATGTTCTTGTTCTCTGAGATAGCAATTGCCAGATCCAGTGCTCTTCTTGAGTGTTTTGAGCCATCAAGCGGAACCAAGATTTTGCCAATTCTTGCCAATGCATCATATTTTCAAAACCTCAATTAAATAAGAGGTGGTGAAAACCAAAATTGATAATTGTTGTATGTGTAAAATCATATCTGATGGGTTATAACTTATGCAACTAAAAGTCGATGTTTTGGGAATAGATTCGGGTGGAAAGCCCATAGTGTTTTTGAGCAAAGCAGATGCCGATGAGATAGGTGTTGCTGCATCCGGCCGTGTAAGCTTAAAGGCAAAAAAAGAGATAACTGCAATTGTCAATATCTCTACAAAGACCATCAAGAAAGGTCATATCGGAATAAGTGAGGAAATCAAGCAAGCGTTTGGTACAGCACCACGTACTGTTGAGGTGGAGATCTCGTCTTTTCCAAGATCGCTTCAATTCATTAGAAACAAACTGGAAGGAAAGAAGCTTTTGAAGCAGGAGATTTATGAAATCGTAAAAGGCGTAGTAGACGGGACATTAAATGAAAGTGAGATAGCATCTTTTGTTACTGCTCTACATATTCAAGGCATAGACCTTGACGAGGCAACGAGTCTTTCTACCTCTATGGTGGATACCGGCAAGCGCCTCATTCTTAGAAATAAGATCATAGTCGATAAACACAGCATAGGAGGAGTTCCTGGAGACAAAACCACCTTGTTGGTAGTACCCATAGTTGCGGCTGCGGGTTTGGTGATTCCAAAGACTTCGTCTAGAGCAATTACATCTGCCTGTGGTACTGCTGACAGGGCCGAAGTTTTGATGCCAGTAAATCTTACAAGCGATCAAATGAAATCAGTCATAAAAAAAACTGGGGGCTGTATAGTGTGGGGAGGTGCACTTGAGCTTGCTCCCGCAGACGACATTTTTGTTAGAACAGAATATTCTTTGTATATAGATCCTCTGTTGCTGCCATCGATTATGAGTAAGAAAAAGGCAGCTGGCGCAACTCATCTTGTTATAGACATACCTACTGGAAGAGGTGCCAAAGTAAAGACAATCAACGAAGCAGATTATCTAGCAAAAGACCTCATTGAGCTTGGCA
>JBBIVI010000002.1:0-25568 GCA_037439825.1 Candidatus Nitrosotenuis sp.
AATCGAGTATCGGTTGACGCATGAATTGATAGGAGTTTTACGGTTGCGATTTTTATCAAAACTTCCATTTCTGCGTATGAACGCACGCCGTCGATTATCACTACGTCAGATTTTGAGTTTATGATTTGGTCTTTGATGAGTTCAGCGACTGCGCCCTGGCCGTTTTTTTCTCTAAGTTCTAGCATCAATTTGCCAAGGTTTTGACTTGTGGGTTCTAGGTTTCTCTTTTTTGCTTCTGCGCGTACGGCGTCACCCATGTTGATGCTAGTAAATCCCTTTTTTTGCAGGCCCGCAGCTATGGTGGATTTGCCCGCACCAGGCATCCCAGTGAGGCAGACTATGAGTTTTGGCAATCATGCTTGATTTTTGTGCTTAATCTATGAATCTACCGGAATGCATTAAAAAGCCAAAAACTGATTTTTGTAATGCGAACCTTTGTTGCCGTAGAGATAACAAACCAAGAGGTTTTAGATTCTCTCAAAAAACTCCAATCGTCATTCAAGATTTCCGCAAAGTCTGTCGAGATACACAATATGCATTTTACATTGTTGTTTTTGGGTGAGATACCAGAAGCCATGGTACAAAAGGTTCTGGATCAGCTGAAAACAATCGAATTTTCGTCATTTGATATCAGTTTTGAAGGAGTTGGTGCCTTCCCCAAACCAAAATTTCCTCGAGTCGTATGGGTTGGAATAGACAGTAACGGTGCAAAACGCCTTGTGGATCTAGCAAAAGCTGTAGAAGACAAGCTTGCACCACTTGGTTTTAGATCAGATAAGCCATTCAAGCCTCACGCTACAATATTTAGGATTAAAAATAGAGTAGGGGACATCACAGAAGAGTTGGCAAGATTCTCAGGTGCTAAATTTGGAGTTCAAAGGATCTCTGAAATAAAATTCAAACAGAGTGTTCTTACACCAGCAGGGCCAATTTATTCTGATTTAGGGGTGATTAGCGCCAAATGAACGAGATTCTCAAGAAAGCAGAAAAGCTAGTTGTACCATCCGAAAAGCTGCAAAAACAAAAGGACGCAGTAGTGGAGAAAGTCATCAGGCTGGTCCAAAAACAGATCGTAAACTATCCACAGATAACCGGCATCGAGATAGTAGGCTCGTATGCAAAAGGAACGTGGCTTCCACAAAAAGCCGATGTTGACATTTTCATAAAATTCCGCACCGATGTGTCTGAAAGAGATTTTGCAGAACTTGGGAAAAATATCGGCTTTGCAGCACTCAAGGATTACGGCCCATATGTGAGATACGCAGAACATCCATTTGTTGAGGCGCAAGTAGACGATACCAAAGTGAATTTGGTTCCATGTTATGATGTACAGCAAGGAAACTGGAAGAGCTCTGCTGACAGGTCTCCATTTCACACACGGTTTATGATAAAGTCACTTTCAGAGCAGATGAAAAATGAGGTAAGACTACTCAAGGCCTTTCTGAAGGCAAATGACATCTACGGTGCAGAAATAGCAAAACAGGGGTTTTCTGGTTATGTGGCAGAAGTGCTTGTGCTCAATTTTGGTTCTTTTGAGGGAGTAATCAAGGCAATAGCTGAGCTAAAACAAGGCCAAATAATTGGCAATACAACAAAGAGCTTTGACACACCCATCATCATAATAGATCCAATAGATAGCAATAGAAACCTAGGCGCTGCAATCTCAACTGAGAATGTAGGTAAGTTTGTTCTTGCAGCTAGAGCATTTCTGAAAAAACCATCTCTGTCATTCTTTAAACCAAAAAAGAAATCGCAGGTTAAATCAAAGGCGGCACTAAAAAATATCATCGTCGTTTCGTTCAGATATAAGCCAAGAAGCCCTGACATAATCTGGGGCCAACTAAAAAGAGCATCCACCTCACTTGCAACACAAATAGAGCAGGAGGGGTTTTCCGTACTAAGAAAGTCTGTAGTGATTTCAGATAATGATATTGCTTCCTTGTTATTTTTGCTAAAGTCCACAAAACTTGACTACCACCATGTAAGAGCAGGTCCGGATTTTTTCACGGCAGAACATGTTGAAAAGTTTGTCAAGTCAAACAAGAAAAAAAGCACAGCCATGTGGATTGGCGATGAGGGGAAGATCCATTCTCTGCAAAAAAGACAATACGTTGATGCAGCATCATTTGTAAAAGACCTGCTGAAAAAGAATTTAGAGACTGCTGGTGTTCCTGCAGGTCTTAAGGACGATATTAAGAGTTTCAAGATTAGCTTAGGCAACAAGCTGACAAGCAAATCCATTAAAGAGGCTGCGTCGAAGCTGATCTCAACCGATGAAACAATTTTTTCCAGTTGAGAAATTATCTGATTCTCCATATTCTTTAGTTCTTGGCTATCCAAAAGCGACAAAAGCTCAGCTCAAATCAAGAATAAAGGAGCTCAAAACGCTCGGAGTCCAAGGTATCTTTTTTGAAGGGCCGATGCAGCTCGGCAAACAAAGCATCCTTGGGAAGGGGTATACAGGAGTGGTGGTTTTGGCAAAAATAGGCACAAAAAAAGTTGCACTAAAGATTCGTAGAACTGACTCGCCACGCCAGAGCATGGAATCTGAGACACGGCTCCTTGAGGCAGCAAACAAGGCAGGAGTTGGTCCGACAATCATCAAAAGCAGTAAAAACTTTGTTGTTATGGAATATCTTGGCGGTGAAAAGATCTTTGATTGGATTTCAAACCTCAAAGGAAGAGGTAGAGCAACCAAACTCAAAAAAGTAATTAAAAAAGTTCTTGAGGACTGCTATAACCTAGACAGGTCCGGCTTGGATCACGGGGAATTAAGCAACATCACAAAACACGTTATTGTGGGAAAATCAGTTACAATAATTGACTTTGAAAGCTCGAGCCTTGAGCGCAAGGTATCAAATGTGACCTCTGCGACACAGGCGATCTTTATTGGATCAGGCCTTGCAAAGATAGTGAGGCGGATCTATAAAGTGCCTCCAAAACATAAAATAATTTTAGCGCTCAGAGAATACAAACAAACAAGGTCTCAGGCCAGCTTTGATGGAGTTCTTGAGGTGCTAAGACTCAATGTCAAATAAAGCGATAAGATTTCTGAGTAAAGACCCCCAACTTGCGGAGATAATTAACGCCGTAGGCCAATACAAGTTGAATCTTGTAAAAGATCCATACGAATCGCTTGTCGAGGCAATCATAACTCAGCAGCTTTCAGGAAAAGCAGCAGACTCTATTTCAAAAAGGTTCAGGGAAATATACGGTAGATTTCCCAAACCCGTTGAGGTAGTAAGAACGCATCATTCAAAGCTTCGTGCAGCAGGATTGTCTGGTATGAAGGTAGCTTACATTAAGGATCTTTCAAAAAAAGTAGAATCAAAGAAGCTGAGGCTTGAATCACTAAAAGACATGGACGATGAAGAGGTGATTGCACAGTTGACGCAAGTCAAGGGTATTGGGAGGTGGACTGCTGAAATGTTTTTGATTTTTTCGCTTGGCAGACCAGATGTGCTGCCAGTCGGGGATCTTGGATTAAGAAAGGGGATACAGAGGATTTACTCTCTTTCTGAGCTGCCACAAAAGGAGGAGATAGAACAGCTGGCCGAAAAATGGAGGCCTTACAGGACGGTTGCAACGTGGTACATATGGAAAAGCCTTAGCCAGTTTGACAAAATCGGCTAAATCTTAAGGAATGTTTTATACAATAAACAGCGTGAATGATCCTGTCTTGCGGATATTCTTACTTGGTTTGTTTGTGATAATGATTTTCGGATTACAATTTGCAAACGCACAAGAATACCACATACCAGAGTCCGTAAAAAACAAGATCAAGTTATGGACATTTGACAAAATACCCGACGATGATTTTGTGAGTTCGTTGTCAGAGCTTGCTCAGCGCGGCTTACTCAAGATAAAACAAACGCCGGTGCAAAACTCCTACAACCTTCCAGAATACGGCAAGACCACTTTTGTCAAAATCACTGGTAGGGTATACGATTATGGTATGACCAGTCCTGTTTCTTTGGTTGTTGTTGCGCCAGACAATTTAAGGACCGAATATACCGTCCCGGTTCTCCAAAGCGGTGCATATTCCACTTCAATACCACTTTATTTTTCGTCACCACCCGGACTTTACAAGGTGACCCCATATCACAATGGAAAAGAGCTTCCAGAGATGTTTTTTTATGCAAAAAGAGAGACAAGCATTCCCATCTGGATAAAAAACCCTGTAAAATGGTGGGTTAACGGAAAGATCTCAGACAGGGACTTTCTCTTTGGTATTCAACACCTACTTGATCAAAAAATAATCAAATTTGATTACATCAAGGCAGATGAGAACATCTATGATTTTGATGTGAATGTAACTGGTCATAAAGCAGTAAGACGTGGAACCGCCCAAGAAATCAACGTACATGTTGCCAATGCGGCAGGCGCTGTTGAAGGCGCAGTAGTGTTTGTCAGAGTAGAGGATTATGGTGAAGATGTTTTAGAGGAATTTAAAGGCACAACCGATGCCAACGGAGACTACAATGTATCTTGGGAGTTGAGCAAAGATTTCAATGACATTGAGACCTTTTTGGTATTCGTGGATGTGACGGACGGAATAAGCTCAAAGACAAAGTTGTTTTCATTTCAAGTGTATTGTCTTTGTGGGGAACCAAACTGTATGTGTCGTAATTAATGGGGCAGATACAAAACATAGATTTGGTAAAAAATTCTAGAGTTTTTCAAAAAAATGATAAGCAATACCTGCAGTTATGCGATGATAACATAGAATGGATTACCATGAAAGGCATGCCAAATGGTGGCACGTACGTAGGCAAAAGTGCAGGTCTTTGATGATTATTTTCCAAATCTATTTTCAAATTTTGTGGAATTTCATGCAGTAACTGAGCAGTTTTTGGACATTGGGGACACTGTCCTTGTGACTGGAAGGTATCAAGGTTTGGCAAAATCAGGGAAAAGATTCGATGTGCCGTTTGCGCATATTTATTCAATTAAAGATAATCTCATAACAAAATTTAGACAGTATACAGATACTTTGAAAATAAAAGAAGTAATTGGCTAATTTTTAAAGGGACATTGAGGCTTAAGGCCAGCAACGGTTGTTGATTGGCGACAACCTCAAACGCCTAATTGTATTTTCAAAGTTCAAGTATTATGCTGTGTGTTGTTCAATTTACACACACTCAGTATAATGATGGATTACTTTTTAAGCTTACAGTTAAACTCGACGATTTCGACGTTTTTGCCATCCAGCACCGCCTTTGATATTTTTGGTTTGAAGTTAGGCTGATCTTGTGTTGCCAGATCTTCTTCAGATCCTACAGAATCTGCTTCGGCTACGGCCAAAAAGGACACAATCAGCAGGGCCGTTAGTGCAAGTTGAACTTTCATGCAGGCACTGAATTACCATCTAATTAAAGGAGGCTGGAATTATTCTGCAAATTATGGTTCCATTTAGGAAATAGTGGGACCGGTGGGATTTGAACCCACGACCTCTAGCACCCCAGGCTAGCATCATAGCCAAACTAGACGACGGCCCCTCACAAAGTTGGGAAAATCGTGAAATTATTAAATCGTCGGATACATAAAGAACCGTTGAAGATCTGCTCCATTTGCCACAAGATTTCCGGTACCGATGACGACCATACAGACTGCAAAGAAAAGCTGAGAATCGAGATGGAGGCAGAGGATTTTAAGAAAAGCATTCCTGAAAAATTAGACATGGCAAAAAATGCAAATGACTTGCAGCCAGAGCTCAAAGCGCTGCTTGATCATATGACAAAAGAAAAGAAAAAAGACTCATAGCCATTTTTGCAATCTTTCTTTCTCAAATGTCTCTTTTTCCTGCATATGTTCTTCTGCTGGTCTATCCAGTCGGGTTATTGGATTTGGTTGCGCAAACATATCGACGTATACATAGCCTGCGGTGTTTCCCATCTCAACAAAGCAGCCTCCCTTGCCTTCAAAGACAGACACGGTTTGTTGTTTTTTGATCTGCGCGATTATATCATGAGCTACTGCGATTCCTTCACCTTCGGCAAATATGCCAGCTTTTGGAACCGCAATTTTATCTGTGACTGCCATGTTTGTCACATCACCTATTGCATAAACTCCATCAAACGAGGTCTTGCAGTCACGCTTTATTGAGATGAATTGATCTTGAGGTGCAAGTCCTGCATCGTAAATAATTTTTGGGGATTTATGCGGAGGAACCGCAATCAACAGATCAAATTTTTCTGCGCTCCCATCTTCAAATTTAATCAAATTTGGTTCTACTGAAACTGTTTTTCTATTTCCATGAAAATTGATTTTTTCTGATTCCAAAATATCTAAGAGTTGTTTGCTTACTTCCGGCCCTGCCGCTGGTAGTGTGATTGGAGCAAGGCTATAGAAATCAATCGATATGGAATTTCGGACGCCAATCTCTTTTAACATGGAATTTGTGATGAGTGATGCCTCAAATGGTGCAGGCGGGCACTTGTAGGGCATTCCAGTGATTACAAAGGCGAGCCGGCCCTGCTTCATCTGCAGTATTTTTTGTCTGATCTTTGGTACGTCTTCAATGTCATATAGTATCATGGCATTTGTTTTTAGGCCTGGAATTTTTTCCGGGGCGAGTTCTACCCCAAGTGCTACAATGAGATAGTCGTAAGAAAATTCCCTAGTTGTTGTCTTGACTGTCTTTTGTTGTGTGTTTATTGTGGTTACTTGTTCATTTACAAACTCGATGCCCTTTTTTGTTACTAACTCCAATGGACGTTTTGATGTCTCAAACTGCCTTGTACCTTTTATGATCCACAGCTTTACCAGATCCATCATAAAGTAGTCTTTTTTGTCTATGATTGTTATTTTGACATCCGTTGGCAGATTTGCTCTAAGCTCGTTTGCTGCTGCAAGACCGCCAAATCCACCGCCCAAGATGAGAATTTGTTTCAATTTATCGTTCTTGTGTTGTGGGCCTAATTAGGATCTCATTTACGTTGACGTGTGGTGGCGATTCTACTGCATATACAATTGCATTTGCAATGTCTTCAGATCTGAGTGCTTCCATCTTTTTTGATGCTTCAACAAATGATTTGAGAGATTCATCTGTGATTGTATTTGTCAGCTCTGTTGCGACCACACCCGGCTCAACGCACGTAACCCGTATGTTTGCCCTTTGGCTGAATTCCTGTCTTAATCCTTCGCTAAGGGCAGTAATGGCATGTTTTGTTGCACAATAAACAGAGCCTGCTGGAAATACGATACGTCCTGCAACAGATGATATGTTCACAATGTGTCCTGATTTTTTTGCAAGCATGTGAGGAATTGCAGCGGCTGTACAATACAGCACACCTTTGATGTTGACATCAATCATTTGGTCCCATTCATCCACTTTGAGATTTTTGAAAAAGCTCAGAGGCATCAAGCCAGCATTATTTACTAAAATGTCTACAGTGCCCCATTTTTTTACTACAGCATCTACAAATGAATCACAATCAGATTTTTTTGTGACATCCAGTTTTTGGACAAAGATTTCGCCGCCACTTTTTGTGATTTCATTTTTTAGCGCCTCGAGTCTGTCTGTGCGCCTAGCACCTACTGCAACTTTTGCTCCTGCTTTTGAGAGTGCTTGTGCGGTAGCGTACCCGATTCCACTGCTTGCACCCGTAATTATAGCAATTTTACCGTTGAGCATTATGATTTCTGATTTTAATGCCGTTTTATGTTTTTGCCAACAGTTTAACGATTTATTACTAGTAAAATTACAAAATATTTAGTGAAAATAGTAGACTGTACCTATTGTGGTAACAAAACCGATCTACCTTTTGAATGCAATTATTGCAAAGACCAGTTTTGTTCGGAACACAGGCTGCCAGAAGAACACCGTTGCGTCAAGCTCACTTCAATTCGAGCCAAGCGATTTGGAGAAAAAAAGGTAATTCGACAACAAAAAAGCGGTTTTTTGAATAAGGTCTTTGGTAAATTCAAAGACTAGTAGACCGACTGTCCTGGCTTTATCTTTGATAGTCTTGCCTGATAGAATAATGCGATAGCCAAAGCAATCAACACTATTGCTGTGAGCCAGTGTGCCGTAATGAGAGTCACGTAAGCTATTGCAAAGCCAATCGACACTATTCCTTGTACACATAGCTTTACCCAGCTTGCAATCTTGATGACCCGGCTGATTATCTCCACAATAAAAAGTGCCGCTACTGGATATACAGTTAGCAATAAAAAATCGATTACATCTACATCAAGATGTGACATCTTTGATTTTGTTTCACATGACGTAATATCATTCTTGCAGGTTCAGTTTTACCGTGATATTTTTTGAAATCAACGCCTGGGCGTTTTCATTTGGAATTGTGGCTACATCCTCTGCTTTGAATGGGCCATATTTGGTAAAATCTGCACCTACAAACTGATCAAAATCTTTTAGAAAACGAACGGTGATTGGTTTTATTTTGTGTTTTTTTGATACTGATTCTAGGAGCTTGGTTCTGCCGTTTAGTGTCGCAGAAAGAATCATCTCCTTTCTTTCCAAGAGCTCTTGTTGAGACTCTAAAATGAATTTCTCTTCATCTAGAAGGTTCGTGAAATCCAAGCCGTTCTGACTTTTTTCTATTCGTGTCTTTAGTAAGAGTGAGGTTATCTGGGTGATAAGCTCGACAAGTCGATTTTTTATCTTGTTTTCTATTCCGTCGTATCCTTCGCTTTTTAACTTCCCAAGGTATTCAGAAAGAGAGGTATAGAACATACGATCTATTTCTTGAACCTGATCATTTTCGATTTCTCTGAGTAGAACCGCGTATAACGAATTTAGATCAATTTTTTTTGTTTCCGACATCAAGATGCCTCCGTCCCGTACAATATTGTAGTTTGATAACCTTTAACTCTTTGTTGTTCTGTGTAACTAAATTTGCATTCGCACGCCAGATGAGTAACATTAATCCTTAAATGCTGGGATTTTTCGTGTAATCATGAAGGTACTAAATTGCCATATAAAGTGATTCACGGTGAAGCAACTCAGACAAAATTCTCGTCCGACGAGGTCTTTGCAAAGATAAAACATGAAAATATCAGATTTATTGACTTGCAATTTACTAGCCTTCCAGGAAGATACCATCACACAACCATCTCAGCAGATACTTTTACTCCAGAACAGATGCAGGACGGCCTGCCAAAACTCGACGGCTCATCAATTGTTGGATTTACAAGTGTTGACGACTCGGATTTAGTGCTCAAACCTGATCCAAACACGTTTGCGATCATACCTTGGTTGACTGAGAAAAAAACTGCAAGAATGATTTGTGATGTTTATTGGGGACGAGGCCGTGGCCGACTCGAAAGGGATCCTCGTGGAATCGCACAAAAGGCAGAAGAGTATCTGAAAACACAGGGTTTTGATTTCAGCTATTGGGGTCCAGAGTTAGAATTTTTTGTGTTTGACAAAGTTCATTGGGATGTTTTGACTCCTTACAAAGGCCAATCATACTCAATAGAGTCAAAAGAGGCACCGTGGAACCAAGAAGGAACTGGATACCCAATGGGCTTGCAAGAAGGATATTACCCAAGCACGCCTTCAGACACCCTTACCGAATTCAGAAACGAATGCGTAGATATGCTAAATGAACACTTTGGAATTTTGTGCGATAATCACCATCATGAGGTTGCAACCGCAGGACAATGTGAAATAGATATCAAATACGACTACCTAACAAATGCGGCAGACGGTGCGCAGACCTACAAATATGTAGTAAGAAATGTTGCACAAAAATTCGGAAAAGTTGCAACCATGATGCCAAAACCCATTTCAATGGACTCAGGTTCCGGCATGCACACAAACGTCAGCTTGTGGAAGAACCACAAAAACGTCTTCTACGACAAAGATGCTAAAGATGAGATAAGTCAGGTTGGGCGATATTTTTGTGGCGGTATATTGAGTCATGCAAGAGCGTTGTGTGCTATTACTAATCCGACTACAAACTCCTATCACAGGTTGGTACCAGGTTATGAAGCCCCAGTATACATTGCATGGAGTCCAAGTAACAGATCTGCTGCAATTAGAGTCCCAGAACACTTTAGAGGTGAGAAATATTCACATCTAAAGAGATTTGAGTACAGGGCTCCCGATCCATCGGCAAATCCTTACTTGGTATTTTCTGCAGTTCTTGCAGCAGGCCTTGATGGAATAAAAAAGAAATTGGAGCCAGGAGACCCAGTACTAGAAGACATTTACAAGATGACAAAAGAGGAACGCGCAAAACGGGGAATAAAAACAGTTCCTGCTAATTTGGGTGAAGCACTAGATGATCTTGAAAGTGATCGCAAGTTCCTCAACCCAATATTTTCAAATGATGTAATTGACAAGCTGATTGAGCTTGGAAGAAAGGATCACCGCGAGATCTCAATTAGGCCCCATCCACACGAGTTCTACTTGTATTTTGATGTCTAGATAAGCGGCCTTCCAGTCATCTGTAGTATGAAGAGAAGTGATACTGCAATAAGGCCAAAACCTATTCCAAGATATACACCTCTTTTTTTCTCAGACGTGGCTGCTTTGTAAACCAGAATTGCTCCCGCAAGACCTGTAAAAAGAATCAGTATGCCGATTAATGTATAATCAAGCGTTCCACCCTGTACAAATGGATAGAAGATGCCAGACAGTAGCGCAAAAAATGCTACCAGATAACCGTATTTTACTCCGTTGAGGATCTTAGTTGCCCCACTCAATGTTTTTTGTAAAAATTGTTAGCAAATAAACGTTTGATGTGCTAGGCTACATCTCGCCCATACCCATATCGCCCATGCCACCCATACCCGGCATTCCGCCCATACCTCCCATTCCGCCCATTCCTGGCATTCCGCCTTCTGGGCCTCCTGGAGGTGCTGCGGATTTGGCGATTGCGATTACATCATCGATTCGTAAGATCATACACGCTGCTTCTGTTGCTGCGGAAACAATTTGGTTCTTTACTGCAAGTGGTTCTACAATATCACTTGACTTCATGTTTCCTACTCTGCCTTTCATTACGTCGATACCTGTCCATTTTTCGCCTTTGAGTTGTTTTGAGCGAAGATTGGTCAGAGTATCAATTGGATCCATGCCTGCATTTTCTGAAAGCGTTAATGGAATAACTTCAAGTGAGTCTGCAAATTTTTCTGCTGCGAGTTGTTCACGGCCTTCAAGTGATTTTGCCCAGCTTCGAAGTTTTGTTGCAGCGTATGTTTCTGGCGCCCCCCCTCCCGCAACTATCGATGGATTCTCCATTACGTCTTTTACCACCATGATTGCGTCGTGAACCGATCTTTCAACTTCATCTACTACTCGTTGTGAACCACCTCTAAGAAGCAGGGTCACAGATTTTGGATTTTTGCATCCTTCGATGAAGACCCATCTGTCTTCTTCAATTTTTCTTTCTTCAACTAGTTGTGCAGTTCCAAGATCTTTTTCAAATAAATCATCCAAGTTAGTGACAATTCTTGCGCCTGTTGCTTTTGCTAACTTTGCCATATCGCTTTCTTTTACACGTCTTACCGCGAGAATTCCTGCTTTAGCTAGATAGTGTTGTGCCATGTCATCGATTCCTTTTTGACATAGAAGGATATTTGCACCGGATGCGACAACTTTGTCAACCATATTCTTTAGCATTCTGTTTTCTTCGTCAAGGAAGGTCTTCATTTGTTGTGGGTTTGAGATGTTAATTTTCGCATCAAACTCAGTTTTGTCGATTTCAAGTGCGGTGTTAATCAGAGCTATTTTTGCCTCAGAGATTTTCTTTGGCATCCCACTGTGAACTACTTCTTTGTCTAGGACGATTCCTTCAACCAAAATAGAGTCTTTCATGGAGCCGCCGGCTTTCTTTTCTACTTTGACATCGTCTTGGTCAACTACAAAACCGCTGTTTTCTCGCTCAGCAACTGCTACTACCGCTTTTACAATAAGCTCTGCTAGGTGTTCTGATTCTTTTCTTACTAATTTTGTCTGCATGGAGGTTCTAGCTATTTTTAACAAAATTGATTTATCATTTGCAGAAACCTCTTCTGCAATTTCTTTTAGATAGTGTAATGCTTTCTTTGATGCCTTTCTATAACCATCAACAATAATTGTAGGATGAACGTCTTGGTTCAAAAGAGATTCAGCGTTTTCCAAAAGTGCACCTGCCAATACAACTGCCGATGTGGTTCCATCCCCTACCTCCGTGTCAGTAGTCTTTGAGATTTCAACTAGCATCTTTGCAGCCGGGTGCTGGACATCTATTTCCTTAAGAATTGTGGCACCATCGTTTGTAATTGTGACATCGCCTAGAGTATCGACAAGCATCTTGTCCATTCCGCGCGGACCAAGACTGGTATGAACTATTTCGGCTATGATCTTGGCTGCGGCGATGTTGTTTTTTTGAGCCTCGCGCCCCTTACTTTCTGTTGCGCCTTCTTTTAGCAAAACTACGGGTAGTGTTCCTTTTGGTCCTTGAATACTCATAACGAATGAAATTTTTCTTTTCCCTTTTTATACTTTCTTTGTAAATTTTCAAGGTATCAAGACGCAAGCAACCAAAACGCGATCATGTATTTTGAAATATTGTTTAAATTGGGACGTAAAACTGTCAAAACATGGGCAAATCTGCACACAGAGAATCCTACAAAAAAATTCTAGCAGATCTAGTCAAGCACAATCAGTGGTTTGAAAATTCTATTCCTTTAATCGCAAGTGAAAATGTCCCAAGTCCGGCTGTCCGTGAGGCGTTACTTTCGGATTTTGGTAACCGTTACGCTGAAGGTTGGCCTGGCGAACGAGTTTATGCAGGTTGCATCTACATCGACAAGGTAGAGATCCAGTGCATGGAGTTGGCAAAAAAACTCTACAAAGCAGAGTTTGCAGATGTGAGACCGATTTCTGGCGTAGTTGCAAATTTGGCAGTGTATTCTGCATTTACAAACCCAGGTGATGTTATGATCGCACCTTCAATTCCTGCAGGCGGTCACATATCACACGGTAAAAAAGAGCATTCCGGTACAGCGGGTCTTGTACACGGCCTCGACGTCGAGTTTTACCCCTTTGATGCAGACGAGATGACAATCGATGTTGATAAAACAAAAGAAAAGATAGAAGAGCTCAAAAAAGCAAACAGACTCCCCAAGATGGCAATGTTTGGCGGTTCGCTGTTTTTGTTTCCACACCCCGTAAAGGAGCTATCAGATTTTCTAAAGAGCCACAACATGCACATCAATTATGATGCGGCCCATGTTGCAGGCCTGATAGCAGGGGGTCAATTCCAAGATCCATTAAGAGAAGGTGCTGACACTATGACGATGAGTACACACAAGACATTGTTCGGTCCGCAGGGAGGTCTTGTGTTAGCGTATGAAAAATACGGGGAGGCAATAAAGAAGGCCACTTTCCCAGGGCTTACCTCCAGTCATCACATTCATCATATGGCGGCAAAGGCAATTACGTTTGCAGAGGCTTTGGAGTTTGGAAAGGATTATGCAAAACAGGTGATTAAGAATGCAAAGGCTCTTGCGGTTGCATTAAGTGAGAAAGGTTTCAAGGTACTTGGCGAAAAACGCGGTTTTACCCAATCACACCAAATTGCAGTAAATGTTTTAGATTATTCTGATGGCGGCAAAGTTGAGGCCGATCTAGAAAAGGCAAACATAATTGTAAACAGACAGCTGATCCCAGGAGACATCAAAGCTGGAAGGAATTATTTCCACCCAGGAGGCATCAGACTTGGCGTATCAGAGATAACAAGACTCGGCATGAAAGAATCAGAAATGAAGGAGATTGCTGAGATGATCAAAACTATAGTCATTGATAAAAAAGATCCGAAAAAGATCGCCGCCAAAGTCAAGGCATTCAGAAAGGACTATCAAAAGGTGCGTTATTGTTTTGATAACAAACTTGGTGCCTACGAGTACGTAAAACTGCGTTAGTTGTAGTCTGTTAGAAGCAATTGGTCGTCTTTCCTTTTACCAAACACGAGATCTATTTCATCTGAAAGTGTAGCAATTCTTCCTTTGATGTAGGGACCTACCTCGTATTTTTCAACCAGTCTTTTGGCAAGCCGCAGATATTTTTCAATTGATGCGCGTGTGATCGTCTGGATGAGATTGTTGCCACATACGCAGTGCTGAAGTAGCGGGGTTCGCCTGTATTTTCTTCCACATGAGGTGCATCTGAATTTCTGCCGGCCATACGCTCTGAGATTTCCAATTATGTCGGGTACAAGGTGCGTGGTAATTACGTTTGTAACTATTTCGTTTGTGTCTACTGCGTTTATCAGCTCGGCATTTCGTATCTGCATATCAAATTTGTCAAGCATGGAGCCAAGTGTGGAATACGCGCTTCTGGATCTCGAGGTCGTAAGTGTAGTTGTTGGGTGTGTAAAGTAGTAACCGTAGAATTGTGACTCGGTCTCAAGTCGTGACTTGATAATTTCGACACATGATACTTCGGATGCTTTTTTTCTCTGTAGAGTGTCTTCAAAGAATTCTAGTGGCAGTTTTTTTGTCACCTCAAAGTTGTGCGCCTGTGGTTGAGACTCATGTGGTAATACTATTGGTTGGATCAAAAGTGGCGCATCCATAAGCCCTCCTATTTTGTCTGAAAGAAACTGTCTTGAAAAATTCAACAATGCATCCATGAGAAGCATGATAGAGTCTGCGTCTCCGTCTGCGTCGCGTCTTTTTGCCGAATGCCAGTTTGGTGTTGCAAAGCAAACATGTGTATCTGTGTAACCTATGATCCTTCCTACTATTCCAACGGAGGTATGTGGTGCAAGTCCGATTACAAGGTGTCCTACCAACTCGTCTGTATTTTTGACGTTGTAGAATGTGGATTTGCCATAGAACTTTTCGAGTTCTGTGTCTATGTATTTGCAAACCTGAACCAGATATTTTGCGCTTTCATGTGGAATAATGATGTCTTGCATCTTGATTTCCAGTATTTGGTCTTGGTTGGTCAGGGGCTTGCCGTCCATGTCGTGTGTGTAGCCTAATTCGTGTAGCTTTTCAATGGAGGTACCAATCCATGATGGTTTGAAGTGGGTCAGCGGTGAGTTTGTTGCATCAAATCGTATGGTGCCATCCTTGAAGACAGTAAGATCGTAAAATTGTCTGATGAGGCCTTTTTCTAAGGGTTCTGCGATTCTGTCTTGGTTGATGAGCTCGATTACTCCCTTGAATGGTTCTTGTACCCTGATCCCTAGTTTTTGTTGGGCTGTAATTATTCTGTCTTTTAATGGAAATGGCTTGAATGAGTGTGTTGGTGCCTTTTTTTTGCATTTTTGACAAAAGTTGGAATCTAGTGTGGTCCTACAAAGCGGACAAATAAATTCGACAGTAGTTTTGTTGTCGCATTTGTTGCATTTTATGCTAATTGATGGCTCGTTGCAGTTTTTGCAGACACGGTTGTAGATGTTTCAATAAAAATTTGGCACAGAGGTTGCCTTGAGCAGATCACGTGTGCTTCCGCCTTTATCGCCTACTGGAAATAGTGTATGAACCGGCGGTTTCATGAGTCGCGGTGCAGCTTTTTCAGGCCTGCCGATTCGAACCCCAATTGAGGCAGAAAATTTTGGCCTCAGTGTAATGCCTGAAGATTTTGTGATTATTTGTAGTGTAGAATCGGTATCAAACTTGATTGGATTTGCAAACAAAAGCTGGTAGAAGGTTTGTGCAGTTGTTTCGCTCAAAACAAGTGTATCGTCGGATATTTGATGTGGTGCTCCAAGCTTTTCTAAAATAGGCTTGAGTGTTTTTGAGTATTTGATGGTGGTTTGCTCTATTGTGATTGGATGCAAGAGTTGCTCTAATTCTTGTGGAGTGATTTGTTCCCAATAGAGGAGGTATTTTGGATGAAGTGGTATTTGGAAATTAAGTGATAGTTCTAGCGCTTCTTCGAGTGAGGGTGTCTTGTTTACAAATTCTTCCAGCTCTGGGTATTTTTTGGCTTTTTGTGCAATTTCTTCTGCCCAGATCTCTTCGACATAACCTGACGGAATCAGTTGTGCGTTGTTTTCCAAAAAATCTCCAAATGAGATCAAAATATCTCCCAAGTACAGGATTTTTTCTATGTTATCTTTGATTTTGATTCCATGATCTACGTTTTCTATTTTTACCACATCGCCCCCTTTTAGCCGAACTATTGGAGTCTCAATGGAATCAACAAATGCAACCGTTGCTCCTTTACCCGGAACATCCAGTTTTACTTGGGTTCCAACAGCGATTGTGTGATTTAGGATCTCAGCTACGACTGGATGAATTCCGACCGAGGCAAAACCGGTATTGCATGCACGCCCATATCTGAGTCTAAAACCGCCGATTCTGTTTGGTGTGGATAGAACCGATCTGCCCGCGATGACCTCTTTTAGTCTCTTTGCGGCAGAGTCTTCATCATCGCCTTTTTGTATGCCTCCTTTGAGATCATTTAGCCACTCCCAGCCGTCAAGTTTGTACAATTCGATTCGTTTGAGCAGCTTCTTGGCACGCCCAATAAGTCCGTCATTTAGGACACGCAAAGCACCACCACGAACACGATCGGTCTTGATTCTGGCCATGTTTTTGTGGTTGACGACTTCGTTTGGGTCTGTGTCAACGCCGTCAAGCTCAACTGGCAAATTTGAGATTACAGTTACAATGTCGTCGTCCAGTACGTGGTACTGGAAATTGCCGATGTCTCTTTCATAGACCCGTAGTTCTTCAACGAATCTTCCAGTCTCATCATCAAACGAGTTTGCTTGGTATTTCCCAAGTCCTACCACCCTTCTTACGTGATCTGCAATCAACATTGTAACTGCGGATTCGGTTCCTCCAGCAGATCTCATCGGACCTGCAATTGAGACCGATAGGTAATCAGAGCCATCCTTGTTTTTCTTTATTGTGACGCTTGAGATTCCTTGTAGCGGTGCGATTGTGACGCCCTCTGTGACGATGGCAAGGCCGACCCTTACTGCGTTATCCAGTTTTTCTTCCAGTGGTGTTTCTGGGGGATGATACTTGCCAAGTGCTATATCTTTTGAGAGCTCGAGTGCTGCAAGTTCCTTTCCTTTTACTTTAAGTAGTTGTCGAAGAGGTTCTGCTATGTCTATATCGTGCATCTTTGCAACGCGATCCGCAAGATCGAATGCGATCTTAGGCTCAATTATGCCTGAGGAATCAACTAATGTCGACTTGGCCAGCGCTGCTTTTTCAAAGATTTGGTATGTCTTTTCGGAGATTTGTGAGTAATAGTTTAGGTAATAATCAGGCATTGGCACCCCTTCGATTCGGGTTATTGCCGTATTTTCTGACATGTTATTTCCTAAGACTCTTGATGCTATTTGCTATTTCGGCTAGTTTTTTGAGACTGTCTTTTTCCTGTTCGAGCATAGTGCCTATAACCAAGGCGTCTGCGCCAGCCTTTACCAACTCTTTCGCAGTGGTTGTGTCGCGAATTCCTCCTCCCACAATAAGAAATCCATCAAAGACTTTTCTGACTGCTTGCACCATCTTTGGACGCACACTTTGTTTTGCTCCAGAACCTGCCTCTAAATAGACAAACCTCATGCCAAGGAATCGTGCTGCGAGGGAATATGCTGCTGCTATACCTGCCTTCTCAAATGGAATTCCCCTGGCAGAGCCGACAAACCAAGCAGTTGTACCCTCCCCAATTATGATATATGCGGTTGGAAGTGGTTCTAATCCGAATTTGAGGACACTTGGAGCTCCAAGTGCTTGTGCTTGAGTGATATAGTATGGATTTTCCGAATTTAGTAATGAGCTGAATAGGATAGCATCTGCGTGTGGGACAACTCCTGTTACGTTGCCTGGAAATAGAATTATTGGAATTTTTACAGATTTTTTTAGAGTTTTTACAACCTGTGTCATCTCTAATTGGTCAATTGCCGAGGATCCGCCGACAAGTATGACCGAAGCGCCTATTTTCTCCACCTGTTTGGCAAGCTTGGAAGATTCCTCGAGTTTTGATACCTCCGAATCAATTAGAACAAATAGTAAGGTACCTCTCTTTTTTCGCTGTGCGTGTAGGTATTGCTCTACTTTTGCCATGAGTGTGGTTTGTGTGAACTGTTTTAAAGTTTAATTGGGATGTGGTATACAGATTTGTATAGCTATGGTAGAGTTTGATAATTCTAATTTTAACAATATAATGAAGCAAATTATCAAAAAATCACTATTTACTGAGCGTCAAATTCAAATAATTCTAAATAGGAAAAATCTCTCTGAATACAATTTTGGCATCTCAAAAGGCGCATATTTCAGGCAGGTCAGCCAATCACGCGACAAGTTAATGGGATTTTACTACTCTATTGTACTACTGCGTAGCCTTGGGATCCTGCTTCCTGATGATATTGATGTGATATCTAGGCTCTCTGAGCAGGTTTCTGTGATAAAAGATAGTGATGTTTTTCCGGAAAGGGAGGAACAGGTGCTAAATCTTATTGACAAATTGGTTCGACAGGCATGTGGAATGTGAGATGTCACGTAGGTAGAAACCATGTTTTTTATCATGATGTGATTGTCCATGATGTTGTCAATGATGTAAAGTGTGAAATTATGTTGGCCTATCACAATAAATCACATAATTTTACCCTGAATTATGATGTTAGTAGAGATTCCTGACCCTCAGGTGATTGCCAGTGTGATAATCGCCTTTGTAGTTGGGGTCTTTGGTATGTTGATATACAACAAAATTAGAGTATTTACGAGCCAAAAAACGGTAGATCCTTCACATTTGTCACGCTTGGAATATTATGAAAGACAATTAATTGACATGAAAATACGCTTAGATGCCCTAGATCTTGAGGAAAAAGAGATTCCAGAGAAGGTTATTGAAAGGATTGAGCCCGTTTTGGAGAAAAAGCCAGAATCCGTGCCCAAAATGGAGGAAAAAGAGTTACCAAAGGAGCCTGAAAAGGCACCTCAAAAGCCAAGAATGCCAAATATGGACTTTAATGGAGTTGCAGAACATGTTTTAGGGCTCATCACGACGAAGGAAATGACGTCACGTGACATCCAGGTCACAATAGGAAGGAGTAGGGAGCACACGTCGAGACTCATGAAGAGGCTCTTTGAGGAGGGTTTGGTGGAAAGAAATACCAAGACAAAACCTTTCACTTATAGGATCACCGAAAAGGGTAGAACCAAGTTAGGGAATTTAGAACAGGCCGTTACTGCCTAGTTATCCGACGACAAAGTCATAGTTTTTAGCTGTTTTTAGAACAAATTCTTTACTTTTTCATTATAGATTACTATTTCAAGAAATTTTAAATATATTGGATTATTAAATTATTATATGTTGTCTGATAACGAGGAATTGGTAAAGATTACAGCGGTAGGAACCATCTCAATACCAAAGCAGTTCAGGCAGTATTTGGGCATACAAAAAGGCGATTACGTCAAAGTCAGCTTGCAAGGCGAGTCATTGGTATTAAGAAGAGCGACAATTTCCTAGTCTGTCTTTTGTGGTATCCTGGCCAGCTGGTAAACCCATTCTCTACCACTACGGAGCCTGTTTATCCTGCCTTTAGTATTAAAGCGCGCCAAATAGGTCGAAATTATGCTAAGTTTGATAGGTTCGTTGAACTCGTCTTCGTACTTTTCTAGCAATTCAGTAGAGGTAAAGCTGCCCATTGGGAAGTACTTGTCTATAATATGCCATATTTTTGCCCCTACAGAGTCCAGTTGTTGGGCATCCTCCTGTTCTTCTATATTCATGAGGTTCATTAATTCGAAGATTTTGAGGACTTTATCTCGTGTGATGTTGCCTTCGATGTTAAAGTTGTATTTGGCACCATCCGAATCCTCTAAGTCTATTCGAATCCTTTTCTTAGCCATTGTGATCGATCGTGATAACAGGTTAACAATTGAACAGATCCAATGAGAATTGTTAACTAATAGAGTTGTTAACGTTGACTGCCTAGCCCATGCCTGGCTGGTTTTTCCTTGTTAACATTAGGCGTTTCATCTAAACCACTAAAACCCTGAATTTCATGCCTGGAGTGGAAATGAAGGGGTTAAAATTAACTTGTTAACAGTGTTAACGCCTATCTTCACGTCTGGACTGGAAATAATGGGGTTAAAATCTGCTTTTTTGGGTTTTTTCTTAACTGTTGTTAACTGGTTGTGAATTAGATTCAACTTTAAGGAATATGGTTAGTTTGAGTAAAACATTGAACTGACCAAATTAGGTAAACTCATTTCTTTTTCCTTTTTGTAGTGAAACGGACACGCCTTTATTTCCACTCTTTTGTTGTTAAAAAAATTTTAAAAATAAAATTAATAATTATTACAAAATATCTGATTTCATAATTAAGAGTAGAAATCTTGGTGTCTATGTTGTTTTGATCGGTGTCAATAGAAACGATCTAGAAAGTGAAAATTTATCAGAGGATCTCTTGAAGTTCTGAATGGGGATCAACAATGATCTCGATATGAGCATAACTATGAGCGATCCAATTGATAGATTACTTGATGCTGCAGAAAGCGGTAAATCATTAATTAAAAACAGAGATGTGCTCCATTTTACATACATTCCAGATGTAATTTACCATCGAGATGAAGAACA
The DNA here is from genome assembly GCA_037439825.1 of Candidatus Nitrosotenuis sp. Lineage (GTDB taxonomy): Archaea > Thermoproteota > Nitrososphaeria > Nitrososphaerales > Nitrosopumilaceae > Nitrosotenuis. The sequence goes on from JBBIVI010000002.1 coordinate 20,510, forward strand.
AGAAAAAGTAACTCAATCACTTCTACCTATTTTGAAACAATCAAGACCGTCCAATCTACTAGTATATGGCAAACCCGGAACCGGAAAGACTTTGGTGGTAAGAAAGGTTCTATCAAAAATTCAAACCAGGGTAGAAAAAAGCAGTTTCCCAATAAAATTAGCATATGTAAACTCGAAAAACGAAACAACACTCTATGGATTGTTAGTAAGCTTTGGCAGACAGCTAACCCAGAACCAAGCTGAAAAGGATCTATTTCCAACAACAGGACTTGCAATAAGCGAGATATTCAAAAGGATTCTAAAAACGATCAATGATAACCGATTTAACACAATTTTTGTAATAGACGAAATCGATTTTCTAGCACACTTGGTGTCAAAAACGGGAAATGATATCCTATACCAACTAACTAGGGCAAACGAGCGTCTAAAACAAGGTTCTTTAACAATTGTTGGAATTTCAAACGACTTGACCTTCAAAGAAAGACTGGACCCACGCGTGATAAGTAGCTTGGGCGAAGAAGAAACGGTCTTTACAAATTATACAGTTGAGCAAATCAAAAAGATCCTAGAACAAAGAGTTGGTGAGGCCTTTGCTGAAAATACCATTGAAGAGCCGGCCATAAATCTATGCGCAGCTATGGCGGGACGAGAACATGGTGACGCAAGGCGCGCAATCGAACTACTTAGGGTTGCTGGTGAAATTGCCGAGCGGGAACAATCTGACAAGATTAAAGAAGAACACATCAGAATTGCTGCACAAAAAATGGAAGAAGACAAAGAAGTAACCGCACTAAAATCCTACCCATTACATGAAAAACTCCTAATAATTGCAGTCATGAAAGCGTCAGGATTTTCCACCGGCGAGATTTATTCCTCCTACAAAGACCTATGCAAATTAACACGCCAAAAAGAACTTACACAAAGGCGTGTGACTCAAATGCTCTCTGAAATCGAACTGTCAGGAATAATCTCAGGAAAAATAGTCCACCAAGGCATTCATGGTAGAACCAAAAAATACACACTTACTATTTCATCTGAAACAGTAAAAGAGACCTTCAGAGGCGAGGCAACACTAGAAGACATCATCTAGTCTTTTGAGTTAAAGTCCTTAGTGTAGACCTTAAACGTCTTCAAATTGACTAGAACTGCAGTACCACATGTAGGCACAATGCCAACACCTGCCTGAAACGGTGTTTGTCGTTGCCATGTTCCAGAATTTACAAGCAGAATATTTTTGTACAAATCTAATTCGATATAATGAACATGTCCTGCATGGAATATGTCCGGAACATCATCAATTACCAAATGGTCTTCAAGTTCTGGTGCAATAGGTGTCTGGGCACCATAAATGGGGCTGAGGTGCCTTGCCTTTAACAAGTACTGCATTACTTTGGCCGGTCTGTCGTAACTTAGTCCGGGTGTTGTTTTTACAATATCATCAACACTCTGACCATGAAATATCAACACCTTAACACCATTTAGTGAAATCATTGCCGGATTGCCAATCATAAAGAAATTCTTTCGTCCCCATAAATCGGGGTTGTATTTGGCAGGCATCGCAGGTTGGGGTAGGGCGCGTCTTCCCGGGTCGTGGTTTCCAGGCGAGATGAAGACCTTGATGTGTTTTGGTATCTTGTTTAAAATCTCAAAAACCAATCGCAGCTGCTCGCTGGAATCCAAAGCCACCAACTCTTTGTCTTGATTTGGATATATGCCGATTCCATCAACGACATCTCCACCTATGATGAGAAATCTTACCTTGCGAGCTATCGGATCAGGACTTGATAACCAATCGATCAGCTCTGAAAACTCTTTTTCCATAAAGAACCTACTACCAATATGCAGATCTGAGACAAACAAGGCAAAAGTCTCAGTCCTTGAACGATTTACCTCGTGATCCGGTATGTCTGGCAGTATGATATCTTTGACAATAAACCCGCCGTTTTTACTTGCAACTATCTTTAACATAACAAACTGATCCATCAATAACATAGACGCCGTTTTTTGCAGATCTTCGTCTACTACGATTGTCTCAATGGAGCCTGTTGGGTCATCTAGGATTATTCTCGTGACGTTTCTGTCGGTTTTTCGCTCCGAAACTAGGCCACAAACATAGATCTCATCCTTTGACTTGATGGTAAGCGCAGCAGAGATAGACTTTAACATCTTTGCCTCTGGTCTGTTAGACATGATTTTTTTGAGTTTTGTGTACCTGCTTGTAAAAAGCGAGGTAAATCCATCTACGCCCTCAGATGAAGCTATCTTTGTTGTGGGATCAAAGAGGATCTCATGAAAATCATCAAGCTCTTCATCTTCGTTAATGCCAAGAAAAGACTCCAGATCTCTTTGTGAAATTAGATACAATCGCTGTTTTTCCTTTTCTCTAACAACTTGTTTGATTACCCGTTCAAGCTCTTTTGTGTCAACCTGTTCAAGAATCTTGAGTGCGTCAGGATGGATCTGAAAGCCGCGATTTAAAGCAAAATCTAAGGCAGCACTCAGATCTCTAATCATAACAAATTTTCCACCAATTACGATTTAATTAAATCTGCGGCCAATGCAACAGCTCAAATAATCACCATAAAAACTGCAAGTGTGAAAAAAAGGATCATACTCTTCTTTGTTTTTTTGGCGGTCTTTTCTGCAACGTTTTCCTTAGGGGCCCAAATGGAAGTGCCAGAAGAAGAAGCCAAGATATTCCTTGATGAGTTCAATAAACTGCTTGATGCACTACGTGGTGAAAACTTTGGAATTGAGATCTTTTTCCATAACACACAGATCGCGCTACCTATGTTCATACCTGGGTTTGGAGTTGGATGGGGTATATTTTCTGCATTTTCTACGGGCTTTGCATTTGCGGCACTTGCCACCACTGAGCCCCTTTTGGCACAGATTCCACCAATTACGATGATCTTTGCAACTCCGTTCGGCCTGATGGAGCTTGCAGCATATTCGATTGCCATGTCACGAAGCTTCATACTCATAGTAGCTCTTTTCAAAAAATCTCCAATTCTGCCACAATGGAAACACATTACAATCGAGATTGGGGTCGTGGTTGGCTTGTTGCTAGCAGGGGGCATCATTGAGGCACATATGATTGAGACATTTTCAGGATCAGAAGATATCATGTCTGAAATTAAGATCAAATGACAAAATTCACGGGCTTGACAAAAATAATTCAGTAGTAATCTATAAACAAAATCAATTCTTGATTATATTATGAAGTATGTCGCGTTTTTAGCCATAGTTTTGCTAGGCGTAACATGGGTTCTATTTGGCGACGCAAGTGCTCAATTGGATACTAACAAGGCATTTTCACTTACAGGCAGCGGTTTTGCAACCACAAAAACCGAAATTTCTGATGCAAACATTGACCTCTTGTTTCTTACCACCAAAGTAAGAAACACTGCAGGATTTGACTTGCAAAGCGGTACTATTATAATTGATGACACGGAACTAACACTTTCAGATTTTAGTGGGGTTATACTGGCTGATGGTAGAATCTTTAGAATTACTTCCACAGCGTCTGATTCTACGGGTGAATTCACTGTAAAAATATTGGGTAGACTTATTGATAAAACAGCTACGGAATCAATTTACACTATTAGTGGCACCATAACCGATTCTGCCAAAACATCGACAAAACTCATTTACACAACTAAGGTCTCCGAAGTAACATCAAAACAAATTCAAGAAGTCAGCAAACCAGTAACTACCATAAAAATTCTAAAGGGCGCAGCAACTCCACATGAAAGAACCTATCAAGATCAAATATCAGGATTTAGATTCAAGTACTTCTCAGAAGACAGGATAACAATTACTCCCGGTAGCACTATCACCTTTGTAAATGAAGATACCGCATCTCACACACTCAAGAGTGGTACTGCAAACTATGTTTCGCGACACAAGACATTCACACCAGACGACAAAATCTCAAGCGGGGAGATACTACCAGGCAAATCTTGGAGTGTCACATTTGATGAGCCAGGATTTTACAGACTATTCGATGAGGATTACCAATGGATGGATATGACAATATTTGTCTTCGATCTGTCATCAAAACAAGTAATCAAATCAAATAAACCACTAAACTAGTCTTTGAAATTAACATACGATTCTAATTTTGATTGATTGATTACCATCACTGAAAGATCAGAAAACTCCCTTCCCTCCAAATCCTTAACAGTGCCAATGAATTCTGTTTCCTTGTCCGTAGTTAGAAATTCAAAAACATGTACTTTTTGTGCGGATGTATCAAAACCATTTTTTCTCAAAAAAGCTGCAATCTCAGACTGCATAAAGTGTTTTTTACGATCTCTTGGCCACGGCCTTGGAACTAAAATAACACTAAACCCATCAAGTAACGCCTTCATCAATTCAAGTTTCTTTTCCTCAATCGATGTAGTCACGTGCATCGTTATCACCTTGGATTTATCAATAGGAACTCTTGCCTTTGCGGCAGCTACCTGAATTGAAGATATTCCTGGTATGATCTCAACGTCTCCAAAAATCTCAATTAGTCTGTCAACAACTTCGGACTCAGAAAAGTTCACATCTCCTGTGAAGGGAACTAGCAGTTTTTTACCATTTGAGGTCTTGGCTATTTTTTGATAGATCTCTTCTTGGTTTTTCATAGTCACTTCATGGACTTCTTTACCGTCAAGCAAAGACTCTATCGTCTTTAAGGTGTATTTGTATCCAATAATAATATCAGAATCACGTACTGCGTCCTTTACAACATCGGTAACATACTTGCTTGAACCAGGACCTACACCAACAGCATATACTTTTGTCAATTTAGTTCGTGATCCTTTGTTTGATGTATGAAACTATTGGTGTCCAATCTACTTTAAGAAACTTTACTGCATCCTTGATAGGGTATGAAACCCAATCTCTGACAACTGACAATTGAAATGTTTTTTCTTTTTGAGGGGTCTTGATTTTTAATATTAATACAGTACCCCATGGTTTTTCTTGTGATTCTACACCAATAACGTCTTCATATGAATATTCTTCATTTTTTTCATTTTCTAAATCCACCATGAGATCTTTTTCGTCA
>JBBIVI010000002.1:25578-27695 GCA_037439825.1 Candidatus Nitrosotenuis sp.
CCATCATGTGTTAGCATCGTGTCATTTGTTTTCATCAAAGTAAGTATTTGCCTTTGTACTGCAGCCTTCCACCATTTCGGATTAGCTTCTGTTTTTGTCACAAAAATAAGATGTTTATCAGTCAAAAAGAACATGCACTCTTTTCCTTTTGAAAATAATTTCTTTTCCTCTTTCCAAACAGAAAGCAGGTGAGTCTGAATCTTTTCGCTCTCTTCCATATTTACCCGAATATGTCGACTTGTTAAAAACTAATTCAATTAGCTTTTATTTAAGACCAAAAAAGAAATCCTGTTGAAACCTATTCTCATTGTTTTTACATTATCTCTTGCTGGCTTGTTTGTATATGCACCACAGGTCTTTGCACAGACTGAGATCTCAGACAAAGTAGTGGTTCTGCATACCAAGTCAGGGGACATGGTAATAGAACTTTTTCCAAACGATGCACCAAAGACGGTTGCAAATTTTCTAAACCTGACTGAGCATGGATTTTACGACAGGACTGTATTCCACCGCGTCATAAAGGACTTTATGATTCAGGGAGGCGACCCAAAAACAAAACCTCTTGCATACAAAAAAGTCGAAGAGTGGGGTACGGGTGATGCAGGTTATACCATCCCAGGCGAATTTAACACCATTAAGCACAAACGCGGTATTGTATCAATGGCAAGGGGGGCAGACCCAGACAGTGGAAGCTCGCAATTCTTCATAGTTCACAAGGATTCACCACATTTAGATCAAAATTATGCTGTGTTTGGCAGACTTGCATCAAATACAAGCTATGAAACACTAGATAAAATCGCAAATCTGGAAACTGGAGGAGAGACAACAAATTACATTCCCTTCAAATGGGGCGAAGGTGAGATACTCAAAGCTGAAGTAAAAGACCGCTCAGAAATTTCCGATCTACTTGATCAGGGAGAACCGGAACGGGTTACAACAAATATTAATCAAACATCACAACCGTATTCTAGTACTAAATTCGGTGTCGCCTTTGAAGCTCCTGCAGGATGGTTTGTTCAAGAACCACAAAAGCGCACCCCAGAAACTCCAGACATTGTAATAGTGGGTAGTAGAATTGCCGGCTTCACACCAGCCATCTCAATTTCAATCAAAGACACCAATGGCACTTCACTTGCAGATCACGTAGCGGAGATCAAAAAATCAATTCAAAAAGCACTTGACGAAGGATTTCTGAAAATTCTAAATGAAGAAAATACAACAATCAACGGTCATGAATCATTTGTTAGAGACGCTGTGGGAGAATTCAACATGACTTCGGGAATAATCAAAATCAAATTCAAGGAAATTGTCATCAAAGGGCCAACAAAATTCTATATTCTGACATACACTAACACCGAAAACAATTTTGACGCAACATTGACAAAATTCAATCAAGTAGTAGACTCGTTTAAAATTGAGACCACAGGCGAGATGATCGACGCCCCTTCGACTGAAAAACCGGGTGGATGCCTGATCGCAACTGCAACGTACGGCACGGAACTTGCCCCCCAGGTTCAATTACTAAGGGAGATTCGAGATAATGTAGTGTTTACCACTAATTCCGGCTCCTCTTTTATGGCCTCATTTAACAATGCCTACTATGCATTTTCACCAACAATTGCAGACTGGGAAAGGCAAAACCCCGCATTCAAAGAGGCTGTCAAAATAGTCATAACGCCTATGCTTTCCATCTTATCGTTACTCAGCTATGTGGAAATTGATTCTGAGCAAGAAATGCTAGGCTATGGAATCGCCATAATCACACTAAATGCAGGTCTGTATTTTGTTGCGCCAGCAATAATAATTTTAAAAATAAAAAACAAGATTGCCAGATCTAATGCAAGGCCCTAGGCAACTTCTTTACCAAATGAGACAGTGATATTCTACCCGGACCCATAGTAACAATCGTCAGGTTTGCAGCAAGCAAAATAAGATCTATCTCAAAGCCACGCTCACCAGTCAAGTTAGCTGCATCTTTTACATGAAATATAGCTCCAAGCATGATTATAGATAAAAGTGAAGAGGAAATTCTGTTTAAAACACCAATTATTAACAATATGCCAGGCACGGTTTCTGCCAGCGCAATAGGAATTTGCATTTCAGCTGGTAGGCCTTGA
>JBBIVI010000002.1:27743-30110 GCA_037439825.1 Candidatus Nitrosotenuis sp.
CCAGTACCGTGTACTATGAAGATGACTCCTACAGCAAGTCTGAGCCCAAGATGAGTGATATCGTTGAATTTTGACTCTCTAATGCTTGCATCCATATACGATCTTGGAGTTGATATAATTAAAATCTATTTCTCACAAATCCTATACAGTTGGCAAGAACAAAATCTAATTCCATAGAATATAAAAAGAGATTGATCAAAACTTGGAATGAAATAGCCCCACGCTACCACAAAAGATGGGCAAAAAACAGAATTGGGCCGTTTCAGAGTACCACGAAACTAATTTCAGCTGCCAAGTTACGTAACGGTGATCGAGTTCTTGATCTAGCGTGTGGTACAGGAATAGTCGCAAAAGAAATTCTCTCAAAGATTGGCAACACCGGATACTTGATAGGAGTTGATAGCTCTTTTTCTGCGATTAAAATTGCAAAAAAATGGATGAACGGAAATTCAAATGTTGATTTTATCGTATCTGATGTAGAAACACTACACCTTAATGAAAAATTTGATGCAATAACGTGTCAGTACGCATTGTTCTTTTTCCCAAATGCCAACAAAGTGCTTCAAAACATAAAACACTACCTAAAGAATAGCGGCAAACTTGCAATTTCAGTCCACGGTGCAGGTGACTCGGTTCCTTATTTTAATAACATACTTGATGTTGTGACAAAATTCATCCCAGATTATTTACCGCCAAATGCGCCTAACCTTGATAGATTTGGAACAAAAACCAATCTGAAAAAGGTAGTAAGCGATGCTGGTTTTATCAACATAAAGATAAATGAATTCACGTTTTCTTACAGCCCTGGCACATTTTCCAAGTATTGGTGTGATTACCTAAAATATCTAGCAAAACCACTTTAAGAAAAAATCTCCAGCTTGTCAGCAGCTCAAAAAAACCAAATTCGAAACCAAGTAAAAGAAAAAACCATCCCCTATACAAAAAACAACAAAATTATGTTTCCTTGGAAAGTGCTTGTTCTAACCGCAACAAAACCGTAACAAAAATTGTTGGGCTTCCAATGAAATCATTGGAAGCACATACCAACAAATGACTCCACTTGTATCTACATGAGAATAATTGTAATTAGATATGAGTGTGTACAAAGTGAACAACATACGATTGCAGTAAAATTTTTCTTGTAGCTTAGATTATGATCAAATCTTTTGTGAATTTATGCAAAATTTGAGGCTTGTCATCAACTATAACTGAATCCTCAATTCTGACTCCAAATTTTTTTGGAATGTAAATTCCTGGCTCTACAGTGATCGCCATATTTTTTTTCAACTTTGTTTTACTTTTCTGGCTGATGGTCGGCAACTCATGAACTTCAAGTCCAATTCCATGGCCTGTGGAGTGAATAAAGTATTTGCCATAATTTTTCTCATTGATGTAATCCCTACACGCATCATCGACTGACTTGCACAAAACACCTGGCCGCACAGCTTTGAGGCCAAGCTCTTGTGACTCTTTTACAATTTCATAGATCTGTTTTGCTTGTTTACTGACTGATCCTAATCCAAATGTACGTGTTGCATCACTTACATACCCTTTGTATCGCAAAGTAATGTCTACTACGAGCAGATCGCCATTTGCAAACTTTCTATCGGTTACTTGTGCGTGCGGAAGTGCACCATTTGGGCCACCTGCAATGATAAGTGGATTTAAGGTGGACCTATATCCGGTGCTAAACATCTGACGCTCCATGGCAAAAGCCATAAGAATTGCCTGTAACTCTGACTCACGCAATCCTTTCTTTATCTTCTTTGTACAAAGCTCATACATTTCATCGATTATTTTTGAGGCCTTTTTAAGAACCGCAACCTCGCTTGCATCTTTGACTTCACGTGCACGATAAAACGGATCAGTGGAGTGCTTCAAGCTAGGGAGAGATTTTTTTAAGGCTTGCATGGTGGCATAGTTTTGGCAATCTGTGCATACGTTCTTTTTCTTTATTTTGTTTGCAATAGTAGAGACTATGCCTATTCCACGCTCGGCTGCGATGACTGTGCAATCTGTCGACTCTTCCCTTGCTCTTTCGACTTCTAGTTCTGGTGCAATTATTGTAGTGCGCTCTTCCTCCAAAATTGCAACAGCTTCACCCCAGAAACCGGTCACATAAAACAGGTTTTCTGGCTCAAAACAGACTACAGAATCACAGCCTATTTGTTGTGCATGTTTTAACAAATTTTTTCGCCGCTGTTGCATGCGTGAACTGGGCTTTGTTTGAATTTATTATTTGTTACAACATTTGATACTGTTAAGTTTGTATAATGGGGTAGCCACCTTGCAGTAATGGAAGAAAAGAAAAAAATTGTTGCGTTGCTTTCAGGAGGGCTAGACAGTCAGCTGGCTGTAAAAATGATG
>JBBIVI010000003.1:0-2868 GCA_037439825.1 Candidatus Nitrosotenuis sp.
TTTTAAATTCGGCAAGAAATTTGTGCATAAGCAAGGTTCTACGTCTGGCCTCCTTTTTTGCGTATCTGGTATTCATCTTTTTTTCATGTAAGAGTAGTTTGCGATAAAAATGATCCACTGTCCACACTTTATCGTCAGGCTTTCTTTTTTGGCAGAAAGGATCCGAGTGATTATAAAGTGTTCTTTTTTCTGAGCCTCCCACACTGAAAGTTCTTGCGATTCCTATTGCACCAAGGGCGTCAAGACGATCTGCATCCTGAAGTATTTTACCTTCCAAGGTTGCAGGAATCTTGTTTCTTGAATAGCTATGATCACGTATTGCGTCGAAAATGATTTGAATTTCTTTTTTTGTAAAATTGTATTTTGGTAGAATCTTTCTTGCAAGATGTGCACTTTGAATCGAAGCTGTTTTTGATCTCCTATCCGATTTTGGATACTGTACGATATCATGTAACAGTGCAGCTGCGAGTATTAGTTTGGTATTGGCCTTCTCGTGTCTTGCAATTTTTTTTGCATTGTTGTAGACACGCATTATATGAGCAAAATCATGTGCGGGATCATTTTTGATTCGTTTTCGTACTTCAATACTTAGTTGCTCGAGCTGATTCATTTAGATCTTCCAGAACTTCGGTTTTACAAATTTTATCTTTTTTTCAGTGATCAAAAGGTTCCAATTTATTGATGCAAAAAATACAAGTGCGACTATACTCATCACATCTACAAACAAGACTCCAAGATACCTTTCTTCAAATATTTGTAAAAATGGAGTCAAAACTGTCTGGCTTACAGATAACATCACGTAATATGCAACCACCCTTCCTCCCCAGTATCCACAGTAGATTTGAATACTTTTTGCCTTCATTAGCCCATATGTGATAAATAGCATGTTATCAGGAAGCGGTGTTGCTGCAAAGATGAATGAAACTACAAAATACCCTAGCTTTTTTGCTTGTAAGTAGTTTCCAATTTTTTCAAGACTTGTCTTTCGCTCCACACTCAGGAATCTACGAAAGTAGCTAATTGCATGTAGTAATACGAACCTTCCAAGCGTAGCACCGCTTGCTCCAACAATTGCCAAGAAAAGCGGATCAAGTGTTGGGTCAAGTGCATGGAATGAAACCAAAGCAAGCCATGTTGGTGGCATTAGGATCGGTGCCATATTGAGAATAAACATCAAAAGAAAGATGCCCAGATACCACAGCTCATAAAATAAAGAAAAAACGTCGCTCACAGCCCTCGTTTTTCGTTCTTTACTAAATTGGTTTTGTATTTATTGCTACAAAATTGCTGCAAATATGCCCAAAAATTGAAAAAATCATCCATTTTGATCCCGATTTGTAAAAAAATGGATGAAACGTCCAACATCTTTAAATTTTAAGCAGTGTATACTATACCGTGAGCGCCAAGGTGTGGAAGTGTTTTAGGTGTAATCTTGTCTTCCGCGATGAATCCTTGGCTGAATTACATAGAACTCTCTGCAAACACAGCACTACCAGCGTCGATGTAATCGAAGTATAATTTTCAAAATTTAAGGTGCAGAGGGTGGGATTTGAACCCACGAACCCCTGAGGGAAGGGATATCTTATTGATGATCTTGAGTCCCTCTCGGTTGGCCGGGCTTCGATACCTCTGCAAAAGCAATTTTCCAGTATTGGTATATAACTGAATATAGAATTGGTGTTGATATTTCATATCACAAGCAAAAAACAGTAATTTTGAGGGATCTTACAGGTTCTAGAAAACTTAATACGACTTTTCTTTAGAGGGTTTTTCGTGGTAACAACAGAACAAGCAAAAAACATGAGAAACAAAATAGACATTGAAGGAACTGTAGAAAGAATGGAAGAACCTCGAACGGTCAATCTAAAGACAGGCGGCACGACAGAAGTCTGTAATGCATTTCTTGTCGACGGAGTAGGAGAGATAAAGATTGCACTTTGGGGAGACGACATTAAAAAAGTTAAGAATGGTTCAAAGATCATTATAAAAAACGGCTACACAAACACATTCAAAGGTGAAGTCTCACTTGGTAAAGGAAAATATGGTGAGCTCATCGTAAAGGAATACTAGGTAAATTCGGACTGTTTTTTCCTATAATCAACTATTGTGATAATCACGCCAATTACAATTACAGCAATTCCGACAAATAACAAAACCCCAGAAATTGCAAGCGGTACGAGCATTTTTGAGAGTGGCGAGTTTGGATCTGAAAGTCGCTCAGACTCATCAGGATTTTTTGTGAACATCATTACAACTGTGATTTCTCTTGTTCCTTTGTTTTCTACATTAAAATTGTAAATGTCGCTTTTTTCGATCCTCATAGTTTCAAATATAATCGGTTGATTTGAACTAAATTTACCAAAATCATCGCCATAGATGTTTGATATAGTTACATCCACTGCATCGCCACTCTGATAATCTAGAATTTGTAATCCCCAAAGTAAAGCTGTTGTGTCTACTGAAGCATCAAATGAGAAAGAAGCCGAACTACCTTCACCGATTTGAGTTTTATCAGAGACTTCGTCAAACATTCCCTCTAGAATATCAGGCAGTGAGAAATTATCACCAGTGGCTCCAGATTCATTAATTATTGAAGTTGCGACTGCAAAAGACACAACCATCATTACGATACCTCCAACCGCGATATAGATTCCACGCTTTTTCATGTTGGACGTAGAAAATATCGTCTTATAATGTGTTTAGTGAAAAAAGAGAACTATCGTCTTGATTTTTTTGCTTTTTTGTTTTTTCTTTTCTTTGTTATTTTTTTCTTTGCTGCTCGTTTCTTTGCCGCTTTTCTTGCTAACGCGAGAGCCCTTTTCTTTGCTGCCCTTTTCTTTGCTGCTTTTAGCGCCGCCAATTTGCGTT
>JBBIVI010000003.1:2968-16051 GCA_037439825.1 Candidatus Nitrosotenuis sp.
GCCCTTTTCTTTGCTGCCCTTTTCTTTGCTGCTTTTAGCGCCGCCAATTTGCGTTTTTTTGCAAGCTGTTTTGCTTTCATCTCTTCGAGTTTTTTGCTGGCTTTTTCAAGGCTTTTTGCTATTGCGGCCTCTCTTTTCGCTGCGATTTCTACTTTTTTCTGTAGCTTTTCAGTGTTCACCTTACTTTTCTTTATGATTGAAATTAACGTAGGTTTGGCATGAACCTGTTTATGGATCTTTTCGGACGTCTTACTTTTTGATTTTTTGTATTCTTCGATTTCGCTAACCAGTTTTTGTGCTACGGATTGACGTTGTTTTATTTCCGATTTTAGTTCTTGAATTTTTTCTGTGATTTGTGCTAGTCGTTCTGCGGCAGCATGTTTTGCATCTTCAGATTCTGCGTTTTCCAAGTCAATTTGTGCTTGATCTTTTGCCTCAGTTTCCGTTTTGAGACGATCTTCTGCTGCCTTGATGAGTCTTTCCAAACTTTCCTTTCTAGCGAGAATTTGATTGAATTCGACATTGATTTCTCCCATCTTTTCTCGTGTATCCTCTATTTTCTTTTCAATAGAGTGCAGGCCTGAAGAAGATCTACGACCTATGGATTTTGCCTCTTTTAGCATTCTTTCATTTTTTCGCCTAATTTTTGCAGCTTCGAGTTTTTGCTGTTTCAGTCTATCTACTAATTTAGCTAATGAGGCCACGTGTGTTCGTCATACCTGATTATCGATAAGTTATAACTATAATTAGTATTTGACTTGTATGTAAAGAAAATTCACACAGAAACCGATCCACAGAACCAGATATGAAGAAATTTACTTAAGTTGATGTTATTGTAATTTGAACTATGGAGTTTCATCCATCTCAAATTCCTGTTGTGAAAACATTCATCGTAAAAGATGAGAAGACAGCATCGGAATCAGCATCCGAGATGGTAAAACTAGGATTTGAAAATCAGAAAGGCGGCTACAAAGTTTTGATGCCAAAGCAAGAAAAACTCGCTAAACGAATCGGCTTAATTGTGACAACAGAAATTAATTACATGCTACGTCAAGCAAAACAAGAACGTAACCTCAGATACTGGACATATCATCATGATGCAGAAAATTATGCAATTGTGTTGATCAGTTCACATGTCTTTGATGATCTAGGGTTGTAATTTTTTAAAGATTTCAGAAAGTTTGAGTTTTTTGCCAATCACCCCAGCAATCAATATTCCAAAAACAGTCCCCCCAATGACGTCCATTGTATAATGTTGTAGAACATACACGCGACTTATCGATTCTAGTATTGGGAATACCCATATCAAATAACAACCTCGTGGGAACCTTTGTGATAGGGCATAGCCCACTACGACTGCCAACGATGCAGCTCGTGTAGCATGCCCAGATGGAAACGAGCCATCGGTACCAAGTACGAATGTGTCCTTTCCCACATCAAATGGTAGTTTTGTACCTAAAAACTCAAGTTTTGGGCGAGGGTTATCTATGACATAGCCCTTTAGATATCCTGCTGCTATCGTGCCTGCAACTAGGGTCAACAACAGAATCAGCCCAATCCTCCTTGTTTTTCTAATTATGAATATTATTATGGCGAACAAAACAAGCCATGGTACATTACCTATCTCAGTTATTGCCCACATTGTAAGGTCAAGAGTTTTGTTTCCTGCAACAGATTGGAAGTACAGAATCACGTCTTTATCAAATTCAGAGGTTGTTTTAGCGTTAACAGCTACTGCCATCACCACAAAGATTGCGGCAAGCAACAAGAATGGCCTAGATCGTACATCAAATAACCAATTTTGCAATCACACAGAACCCGCAGTTGTTCTTTTTAATTTTTCTGTAAAGCGCGTGACAAATATCTTATCTGATCGACTCAAAGATTTTAAGATGGCAAAAAAAGACACAAGGCGTGAAGATTCTGACACTAAGCGATTTTGATGTTAGATCCAAAACAGTCCTGCTTCGTGTCGACATGAATTGTCCAATTGATCCAGTATCTGGAGAAATTTCAGGTGCAAAAAGAATTGAAGAAGCAACCGAAACAATCGAGGCATTAAAGACTGCAAAGGTGGTCGTCGTCTCACATCAAGGTCGTGTAGGCAATAAAGATTACATAGGCATGGATCAACATGCAAAAATTTTGGAAAAACTTGTTGGTAAAAAAATTACTTATGTTGAAGATGTGATTGGTGCATTGGCACAGTCAGAAATAAAAAAAATGAAAGATGGAGATATAATACTTTTAGATAATTTGAGATTTTGTGCAGAGGAAAATTATGAATTCTCTCCTCAAGATGCGGCGAACACGATAATGGTAAAAAGACTTGGACCACTTTTTGATTTGTGTGTGTTAGATTCATTTCCAAGTGCACACAGATCACATCCTTCACTCGTAGGATTTTCATATATCATGCCTGCTTGTGCAGGCAAAATAGTGGAGCGTGAAGTAAGAAAGCTTGACGAGATACTTACCGTAGCAAAAGCGCCACATGTGATCTTTCTTGGAGGCTCCAAGGTAACGGATAGACTTGAAGCAATCAAGATGCTCATAAAGAGAGGTCGTGCGGATCAAATTCTTCTTACCGGTTTAATAGGCAACGTGTTCATGCGTGCTCAGGCCAGAATCAAGTATCCACTCGGAATAAAAGGCGAGGAGGAAGCAGTCTCAAAGGCACATGCACTAATGGGAGAATACCCCGATGTCTTCTTCACTCCAGTCGATGTAGCAATAGACAAAGACGGTAAACGGATTGAACTTGATGTAAGACAGCTTGCAAAGGGAGATCAGATATACGATCTTGGTCAAAAAACGATCGAGCATTATTCTAAAATAATTGCAAGTGCTGGCACTGTGTTTATTTCTGGTCCACCAGGATTTTTTGAAAACGAAATGTTCAGTTATGGTACAAAAGCATTGTTAGAGTCGGTTGCAAATTCGATGGCAACTACGATTGTAAGTGGTGGACATCTTACCTCTGCTTTAAAAAGATACGGCCTTGCAGAAAAAATAACCCACATCAGCACAGCTGGTGGAGCCCTTGTGCTATATTTGACTGGCGAAAAACTTCCTATGATCCAATCACTTGAAGCCGCTGCTCAAAGATACAAAGCTAAATAGCTGCTCTGCATGCAGAGTTTGGACAAATACGATCTTCGGATTTAGATACGTAGATCTCAGTATGACATGACTGACAGTTCAGCTTTTCAAGCGGTTCGAATATCTTGAACCATTGTGTAGTGAAGTTCTGTGCTATGTTTCTCATCATTCCCGCATCACATAATGATGTAAAATGCTGCTCCATGTCATCAATTGTAAGCGACTTGTCTATTGCATCATCCTTTTGCAAGATAGCAAATATTTCATCGTTTGTGAATCTAATATCAGGATCATTGTATTTTTCAAATATTACCTTGCGTATTTGGAGTTGTATGTCAGTCATTTTAGTACAATGTAGCGGCTTCTTGCTTTAGCGTATCTGCATTGGCATCTTTGAGTTTGTTTGCAAGGTATGTGTAAAGACCATATTTTAGCACCTTTAATGACAACAATGCGCATTTGATCCTAACTGCTTGAAGATTTTCTAGACCCAATTCGCCCAATACATCATTTTTTTGGATTTTCTTAACTTCGTCTATGGGTTTACCCTTAACTATCTCGGTTAGGACAGATGTACATGCCATACAAATAGCGCATCCCCTACCCTGAAATTTGATATCAGAGATTTTGTTGTCTGCCACATTCATGTAAATGTCTATGCTATCCCCACATAATGGGTTACTGTCATGGTACGCGATGTCCGGATTTTCAAGTTTACCGAAGTTACTTGGGTGTCTTGAGTATTCAACAATCATTTCATGATAGATGTCTGCGTTACCACTCATATCTTAAACAACCTCGCTGCCCTACCAAGAGAGTTTATCAAGATATCGACTTCCTCTTTTGTGTTGTAAATGTAAAAGCTTGCACGCGACGTGGCTGCGACATCAAGCTTTTCCATGAGTACTTGGGCGCAGTGATGTCCCGATCTTATTGCAATTCCATCCTCATCAATTATAGTTGCCAGATCATGTGGGTGTATATCTGCAAAATTAAACGAGATCACCCCACCACGTTTTGAGATATCTTTTGTTCCATATAGCCTGATTCCCTTTATTTGGGACAGTTTTTCTAGTGCGTATTTTGTTAGTTCTACTTCGTGTTGTCTTACATAATCCATTCCCAAGTTATTTAGATAATCTATTGCTGCAGAGAACCCAATAACGTCTGCAATGTTTGGTGTTCCTGCCTCAAATTTGTATGGCAGGTCATTCCACGTAGTTTCGTATTTGTGTACTTCACGAATCATGTCTCCGCCCCCATGGAATGGAACCATTTGTTCGAGGAGTTCCTTTTTTGCCCACAGAACACCTACGCCTGTTGGGCCCAACATTTTGTGTGCAGAGAATGCAAAAAAATCACATCCAAGTTGGCTCAGATCAACTTTCATGTGTGGAACTGATTGCGCGCCATCAATCAAAACACGCACGCCTGCCTTTTTACAACGACGAATTATTTCTGAAACATCAGATATTGTTCCTAATACGTTGGACATCTGACTTACTGTGACCAATTTCACCTTGCCAGTCTTGAGGTAACCATCAAGCTGATCCAAGATGAGTTGACCATCATCATTTATGCCGACATATTCCAGCTTTGCGTGTTTTTCATGTGTTAGAAGCTGCCAAGGAACAATGTTGCTATGGTGTTCGTATTCAGTAGTAACAACAATGTCGTCTTTGTTTACGTTTTGCCTGCCCCACGTATAGGCAACCAAATTGATTGCTTCCGTGGTACCACGAACAAAAACAATTTCTTGTCTGTCTTTGATATTTAGAAACTGTGCTACTTTGTCTCTTGTTGTTTCATAGGCCTCAGTTGCCTCTTCAGCTAATGCATGAACTGCTCGATGTATGTTTGAGTTATGGTTTGTGTAAAAATCTGAAATTGCATTGATTACTTGCATTGGCTTTTGCGTAGTCGCAGCATTATCCAGATATACAAGGGGTTTGTTGTTTCTTACTTTTCTCTGTAGTATTGGAAAGTCCTTTCGAATTTGTTCAACGGAAATGGATGTCTGCAATTATTAAACCTCTACATAGATCTCGTCTTTGTCTATTTTAATATTGTACGTTTTCAGTGGCATTTCTGCGGGTGGATTTTGTGGTTTGCCATTTTCCAAATTAAAAACAGAAAGATGTAATGGGCACCTTATCCCGTCTTCACCTAAAAATCAACCAGAAAGATCGGCTTCTTCATGCGTGCAAATTCTGTCCGTTGCATAGATTTTACCACCAAGATTGGTGATCAGTATTTTCTTGTCTTCAAAGTCAAAGCTAAACATTTCATTTGTACCTAGCTGTGTTGTCGAACATGCCTTGACCCATTTTCCGAAGATACTCACCTGTACTTGTAGTGGGTCTCAAGTTGATCTGATTCTTTGTACCTTACTTCCTCTACTTCAACAATAGCACGCAGATGTTCATCCGATTTTATGACAAGATCTCGGTTATTCCACTTCGATTCGATCAGATAAGCAATCCAAGCACGTACCTGATAGGACAGCGAACGTGACATTGGTTCTAAGAAACCTTCAACGATGATCCTTTCTGCCTCTTGTCTGCTCAGACACCTAGTTGCAAGATAGAAGAGTTGTTCTTCGTCTATTTGAGCGACAGACGCAGAGTGTGTTGCTTTGACATCGTTTGTAAGAATTTCAAGTCCTGGAATAGCATCGGATTTTGCGTCTTTATCTAGTAGGATGGAGCGGCCAGACAAGAATGACTTTGATTGCGATGCACCCTCAAGTATTTTGATCATTCCTTTGAAAAGCGATTTTGATTTGTTTTTGAGTACTGATCTTTGAACTACTTGGCCTTCAGTTGACGGTTTTTGATGAATCAGATTTGCTGAAAGATCAAAAGATTGTTCATTGTGACCGAATACTACTTCAGCATCCTGTACCGATGCGCCAGAGCCATTAAGAAAATAATTGGTTCTATACCTAGAAAGCAAAGAACCAAAGAGTCCCAGGTACCAGCTTAACTTTGCATCCTCTAAGACAGTACAGTTTCTTGTAGAAAAATTAACTGCCGATTGATCCATTGCCTGAAACGTAGTCATCTGTAAGTTGCTGTTTGGTTCGGCATGAACTGTAAGTAGTTCAAGGTATGCTTGTTGTTGTGTTCCTTTTGGTGCATACATCTCTTGAACTATTCTTGCGTTACTGCCTTGTTCTGCAATTATGACGTTACGAGATATTACAGAAGTGCCATCAGGAGATATGGATGAGACAATATGGATTGGTTTTTCAAGAAATGTGTTTTTTGGTATTTTGATGAAAATTCCCGAATTGAATGCAGCGTTGTTTAATGCGGTATATTTGTCCTCTTTTGAATCGCTTGATTCAAAGATTTTTTTGATAAGATCATCATGGCTCTTTATTGCGTCGTAAATTGAAGAGATAACAACTCCTTTTGATTTGAATTCGTCAGTTACATTTATGCGGAAAATGTTAGTGCCTGTCTGTATGATGTGATTTTCTGTTTCCACCTCCGCAAGTCTAGGTTTTAACGAGTCAAAGATTGCATTTTTTGAATCCAGTGTTAGTGAGACTTGGTTTGGATCCATTCTTTTTGCATCTGTATACTTGTTGTAAAGTGGTGATACCTCAGGAGGTAGACTCTGGTAAATTGAAAAGGCGTTCTTTCTGTACTGCTTTAGCCACTCTGGTTCATTTTTTGATGTGGAGATCTCGTCTACATGACTTGGATTTATTGTGGATAAAGCGAGTGTTTGCATGTTGCAACTAAAGTAAATTGGGAGTAGTTATCCTACCGAGTCATCCATTTCTAACTTGATAAGTCTGTTGAGCTCTACTGCGTATTCCATCGGAAGCTCTTTTGTGAATGGCTCCATGAATCCGTTTACGATTAATGTCAGCGCTTCCTCTTCTGAGAAACCTCTGGTCATCAAATAGAAGATTTGCTCATCTCCGATTTTGCCCACTGTTGCTTCATGTGTCACTGTTGCGTCTTCTTGGTTAATCTCCATGTATGGATATGTGTCAGTCTTTGATTTGTCATCAAGTAGTAATGCATCACATCTTACTGACGCTTTGACATTTGTTGCACCTTTTGCCACATGCAATAATCCTCTGTATGTCGTCCTTCCATTTAGTCGGCTGACAGATTTTGAGGTTATTCTAGACGTAGTGTTTGGTGCTAGGTGAACCATTTTTGCTCCTGTATCTTGGTGCTGCCCTTTTCCTGCAAACGCAATAGACAAGGTTTCGCCGTGTGCTCTTGGTTCAAGAAGATAAATTCCAGGGTATTTCATTGTGATCTTGCTTCCGATATTTCCATCGATCCATTCCACAGTAGCTCCTTCGTATGCATATGCCCTCTTTGTTACAAGATTGTATACGTCGCTGCTCCAGTTTTGAATTGTGGTGTATCTTAGCTTGGCATCCTTGTGTGCAATCAGCTCGACTACAGCCGAGTGTAATGATTCTGAAGAATACACCGGCGCAGTACATCCTTCAATATAGTGAACCTCAGATCCTTCATCTGCAATTATGAGCGTTCTTTCAAATTGTCCAATGTTTTCTGCGTTAATTCTAAAATATGCTTGTAGCGGCATATCGACTTTTACCCCAGGCGGGATGTAGATGAAAGAGCCGCCGCTCCAGACAGCACTGTTTAGTGCTGCAAATTTGTTGTCTTCTGGTGGGATAACTTTACCAAAGTATTTTTTGAAAATCTCAGGGTGCTCTTTGAGTGCTGTGTCTGTGTCTAAAAAGATGACGCCTTTTTTGGCAAGATCTTCTCTTAGGTTGTGATATACGACTTCAGATTCATATTGTGCGCCAACGCCTGCTAGGAATTTCTTTTCCGCCTCTGGAATTCCGAGTTTGTCAAATGTCTTTTTGACTTCCGCTGGTACGTCATCCCAGCTTTTCTCTGTCTTTTCAGAAGCTTTGGCATAATAGTAGATATTTTGGAAATCAATTGAACTAAGATCCGGTCCCCAGTTTGGCATTGGTTTTTTCATAAAGACGTCGTAGGCACGAAGTCTAAAGTCAAGCATCCATTGCGGTTCGTTTTTGAGCTTGCTGATTTCTTTAATGACTTCTTTGGAAAGACCTTTTTTAGAAAGATGTACATACATCTCGGTTGAGTCTTTAAAATCATATTTCGAATAATCCATCTCTAAATTTTCTGTGGCCATATACTACAGGGCTTTGTTATGTTATAAATAGATTATACACTGTTTACTAGTTGTGTGTCGGAGTAGCTATAGCTAACATAGCTCAAGCTAATGAAAAAATATTTTTCATTGCCTCAAATGCACCATGGACGGTGTGGACGTTTGCAACTTTAGGTTCCACGCGGAATTTTTTTAGTTCTTCTGCGGTGAATGGACCGATTGCAACAATCTGTAGTTTTTGTAATTGTGTTAACAGATCATTTGTATCGTGATCTTGAGACATTATCTCAAAGAAGCCACGGACCGATGATGCGCTTGTAAAAACAATTCCATCTACGCCGTTTTTCGCAAAGGTTTCTTTGAACTCTTTCCACTGTGCAGTGTCAGAGTAAGCCTGCACGTCATACAGATAGTTTTCTTTTACTACAAGTCCAATTTTTTGCAAGAGTTTTGCTAGAAAATCAGTCGATGCTCCACTACGTGGGACAATTACTCTTTTTCCTTCAGCATTTAGTTTGGTAAATGTCTCACCTACACCCACAGACGAATATTTGGTTGGCATGTAAGATACCGTTATGCCTTCTTTTTCCAAAGCTTCTTTTGTTTTTGGGCCAACTGCCATCACCATCGTGTTTGCCACAGCAAGTTGCAATTGTTGATATTTGCCGCTGTTTTTTGCTACATCAAAGAGTAATTTGACTGCTTTTGAGCTCATAAATACCGAATAATCAGGCTTGAAATCCACAATATCTGCCAAAAATTCATCTACTATCTTGTTACCTTTGCTGACAAGTTCAATTGTTGGTATAGGCATAGGTATTGCATTTGCTTTTGACGCAAGTTCTATGAACTCCTTTGAATCTTCTTTTGAACGCGTTATTGCGATTATTTTTCCTGAAATCATTTCCTCCAGCCCACTGTTTTGTGTAGTTTTACTACGTTTCCTATTATAATTATTGATGGTGGAGTGATGTTGTTTTGTTTGATTTTTTGTGCTATATTTGCAAGCGTGCCAATAATCATTTTGTGTTTTTCACTAGTTCCATTCTGAATTACAGCCACCGGCGTGGTTTTTGGTAAACCACCAGCAGTAAGCTCTTTTGATATTATTCCGATTCTCGAAAGACCCATCATTATTACTATGGTTTCTGCAGATTTTGCAAGTAGTTTCCATTTTACTGATGATTTTGTTTTTTGTGGATCCTCATGGCCTGTCACAAATATGACTGATGATGAATATTTTCTGTGAGTCAATGGTATTCCAGAGTAAATTGCAGAGCCAATTCCAGAAGTAATTCCTGGTACTATTTCAAATCTTATTTTGTGTTTTTTCAGATACTCAGCTTCCTCCCCACCGCGCCCAAAGATAAACGGGTCACCGCCTTTAAGTCGCACTACATGTTTGTGTGATTTTGCATATTTTACCATGAGTTGATTTGTAGTCTCTTGATGTTTGTAATCGTCACCTACTTCTCTTCCAACGTAAAACTTGAGTGTCTTTTTTGGAATCATTTCAATTATTTTTTTGTTTACAAGCCTGTCATAGAGTACAACATCAGCTTTTTTGAGAAGTTCAATTGCCTTGAGTGTAATTAATTTTGGATCACCAGGACCTGCGCCAACTAGATAAACAACTCCATTCATTTTTTATTCCATTCCTCCAGCTTTTGTCTCCAATCTTTTGCCAACTCATTTACACCTTTTTGTTGTAGCTCTTCTGCTGCTTTTTTGCCTACCTCATACGGGTTTGATTTGTCACCAGACTTTTGCACCAATAGCATTTGTTTGCCATCAATGGAATATGCCACAACCGTCAGATTTACAGAACTGTCACTTACTTGTGCAAACGCGCCTACGGGAAACCTACATCCAGAATCAATAAAAGAAGATAATGCCCGTTCTGATTCGATTGCAATTCGTGTATTTTCATCTTCAATTTTTTTTAGCATATCAAGTGTTTTTTTATCATTTTTTCTGCAGACGATACCTAATGCACCTTGTCCCGGAGATGGCGGAAAATCAATTGTAGAAAGGGAGACATGTTTTACGCTGATGCCCAACCTGTTGATTCCTGCTTGTGCAAGAACTACACCATCAAATGCACCATCCTGTACTTTTTTTATTCTGGTTTCTATGTTACCTCGGATTGGTTTTACTACAAGATCAGATCGTTTTTTCGATACTTGGACTGCACGACGTAGACTGCTTGTTCCGATCACAGAACCTGATGGAATTGTCTCAAGTGTATAGTTGCTTTTTGTGATAAAGATGTCGTTGAAAGATTCCCGCTTTGGTATACAGCCAAGAACCAGATCCTCATTTAGAACAGACGGGACATCCTTGAGGCTGTGAACCGCAAAGTCTACAACTCCATCTGATACTGCCTTGTCTATTTCTTTTTCAAAGATTCCTTTTTGATTGATTGTAAATAATGGGCGCGCGTCAGTGTCACCCTTTGTTTTTATTGTCTTTATCTCGTATTCGTTTCCTGGATTATGCCTTAGGAGCTCAGATATGACCCAATTTGTCTGGGCCAAAGACAGTTGGCTCCCCCTTGTTCCTAAAATGTATTTCATCTTTTCACCATTTTTAGCGCATAAGTATAAGCGTTGATTGTATTTTCAAGATCTGATCGAGTATGTGCGTATGAGAAAAAGCCGGTTTCAAACTGAGACGGAGCTACAAAAACGCCTTTTTTTAGGAGAGATTCAAATAATTTGTGAAATTTTTTTGTATCGGATTTCTTTGAACTCACATAGTCAGTTACCGGTGTTTCTGTGAAGAATATCTGAAACATAGAAGCAAGCGAGTTAACCTGATGTGGAATTTTTAGGTCGGATGCTACGTCATCTATCGTTTTTGCTAGTGTTGAGCAGTATTTTGCAAGTTTGGGGTAGATCTTTTGTTTTAGATCATACATTGTCCTAATCGATGCAATTGCTGCAACAACAGAGATTGGATTTCCTGCAAATGTGCTTGCTTCATAGACGTTCCCTTTTGGGACAAGCTGATCCATGATCTCTTGTTTTCCACCTATTGCAGAAATAACGAAGCCGTTGCTAAGAGATTTTCCAAGTGTTGTAATGTCGGGGGTAATACCGAAGTACTGCTGTGCGCCACCCAACGAGACTCTAAACCCAGTTATTATTTCATCAAAAATTAATGGAATGTCGTACTGCATTGTGATTTTTCTCAAGTCATGCAAAAAGTCTTTCTTTGGCAAAATGAGACCCATGTTACCAAGTACCGGTTCTACAATCACACCTGCGACATCCTTGTTTTTTGTAATCACGGTTTCTAATTGTTCTGCGTCGTTGTATGGGACGACAAGAGTGTTTTTTGAAAAATCCGACGGCACTCCTTGGGAGATAGATATTCCATGATGAGCTGAGCCGGCTTTTACGAGCATCGATTCATGTGCACCATGATAACAGCCTTCAAATTTGATTATTTTCTTCCTTTTTGTAAATCCTCTTGCAAGTCTGATTGCAGTCATTGTAGCTTCAGAACCAGTATTTACTA
The DNA here is from genome assembly GCA_037439825.1 of Candidatus Nitrosotenuis sp. Lineage (GTDB taxonomy): Archaea > Thermoproteota > Nitrososphaeria > Nitrososphaerales > Nitrosopumilaceae > Nitrosotenuis. The sequence continues at coordinate 14,741 of JBBIVI010000003.1, forward strand.
GTCTGATTTTGCGCATAGATGGATATATTTTGTTGATTAATTTTGCAAGTGTTACTTCAAGTTCGGTTGGCGCACCATACATCGTTCCAACATTAAGCTGTTTTTTTACTGCAGAGACTATCTCTTTTCTTCTGTGTCCAAGAAGCATTGCGCCATAGCCGAGGCAAAAATCAACGTAGCGGTTTCCATCCACATCCCAGATGGAGCTATTCTGCGCCTTTTTTACAAAAAACGGATATGGTTCAAAATATCTTACCGGGCTGTTTACGCCAGATGGAATTACCTTCTTTGCCTCCTCGAAGAGCTTTTTTGATTTTGACAACCAATTGTGTTGGATTTTTTGTTCTTATTAATCGTGACATATTTTATCTATCACAGACGCTCTTGAGCGCAATATGAAATTTAAATTGGTGAAATCCGATTATAATTCACATTTGGTGATTATGTCGCCGTCTTTTTCTGATACTGTACATGAATCATTGTCATCGCCGCCGTCAATGATGTCGGTTCCAGTTGAACCATTAAGTGAGTCTTGGCCTGATTGCCCTTTGATTATGTCTGCACCGTTGTCGCCGTTAATTACATCATCACCTTCATTTCCATATATGATGTCGTCTCCTTCACCCGCCAATATGCAATCATTTCCTTTGTCACCAATGATGATGTCATCGCCGCCGAGTCCGAATATTAGGTCTGCAAGACTCGTACCAATTAAAGTATCATCGTCTTCACTACCGATTATTTGGTTGTATGATGTGGATGGCTTTCCGCACGCTTGCACTGTTACTGTCTGAGTTTGATTAATTGAATTTCCGTATTTGTCAGTTGCAGTCCAAGTGATTATTGTCTCACCGAGTGGGAATACTGATGGGGAGTTATTGGTTATTTGCGGTAGAGAATCGGTGAGATCTACTGCTGTTGCAGTTCCTACTGAAACTGGAGTCTCTAGCGCTACTGCGTCAATTACAATATTTTGCGGGATTGTAATCTTTGGTGCGGTAGTATCAACGACAGTTACCAGCTGTGTTGCAGTAGCAGAATTGCCTGCTTCGTCTGTGGCAGTCCATGTGACTATTGTTTCGCCTAATGGGAATACTGATGGGGCGTCGTTGGTAATGGATGCAACACCCACGTTATCAGTCACAGTTGGAGCCTCAAGTGTTACGATATTGTCTGATTTTGAGGTGGCCTCAGCTGTAATGTCTGCCGGAGCTGTGATACTAGGAGCTGTGGTGTCGACTATGGTTACCTTTTGGGTTGCAGTAGCAGAATTGCCTGCTTCGTCTGTGGCAGTCCATGTGACTATTGTTT
>JBBIVI010000003.1:16151-22723 GCA_037439825.1 Candidatus Nitrosotenuis sp.
CTGTAATGTCTGCCGGAGCTGTGATACTAGGAGCTGTGGTGTCGACTATGGTTACATTCTGAATTGCGGTTGCAACATTTCCAGATATGTCTGTTGCACTCCACGTAATCAATGTGGTACCTAAATTGAAAGTACCTGGTGAGTCGTTTGTAATCGAATCGACACCGATTGCATCTGTTGCTGTCGCTTCGCCTATAGATACATCAGTTGAGACTCCAGATGCTTCTGCGATGATGTTTTGTGGCACAGTTATTGCAGGCGCTGTAGTATCCACTACTGTTACCAGTTGAGTTGCAGTAGCGATGTTTCCTGAAGAATCAGTCACACTCCAAGTCACAGTTGTTTGCCCAAGTGGGAATGCGGATGGGGCGTCATGAGTAACAGAATCAACTCCTACCAAGTCAGATACCTTTGGTTCACCAAGTGATACTACGTTTTCTGTTGTGCTTGTTGCTTCGACTACCAAGTCTTTTGGTGGCACAATCTCTGGCTTTGTAGTATCTATTATGGTCACAGTCTGATTCTTTGCTATACTATTTCCATTGTTATCTGTTGCAATCCAAGTAACTATTGTAGTACCAAAGGGAAAATCTGAAGGGGCGTTATTGCTAATAGATGATATTCCACTGAGATCGTCAACTAGTGGTTCTCCAAGCGTGACAATATTTCCTATCTGGCCTGTCGCCTCTTGTGTTATGTCAGCTGGAACTACCAAATTTGGAGCGGTAGTATCAACGACAGTTACACTCTGCGTCGCAGTGGAGTTGTTCCCACTCCCATCAACTGCCAACCATGTAACAAGAGTAGTACCTAGTGGGAATACTGATGGGGCGTCGTTGGTAACAGTAACTGTTTGTACATCAGTCACATTTGGTGCAACAAGATCTACCGGAGTCGATGAAGATACTGCCTCGACTACGATTTCTTCAGGCTGTACAATTGTTGGGCTTGTAGTATCTACGACATTCACCTTTTGCGTATCGGTTGCTAGGTTCCCAACCACATCTATTGCACTCCACGTGATTGTGGTCTCACCTAGCGGGAATACTGATGGGGCGTCGTTGGTAATGGATGCAATCTCACTGTTATCGGAAACAGTCGGTTCGCCTAGATTTACTTGATTGTTTTCAAGGCTCGATGCCTCAACTGTGATATTTGCAGGTGCATTGATCTTTGGTGCTTTAGTGTCTGTGACTGTGATTTTTTGGATTGCAGTAGCGGTATTTTTTGCTACATCTGTTGCAGTCCAAGTAACTATTGTTTCACCAAGAGGGAATGAAGCAGGTGCGTCATTTGTTACCGACAAAACACCTACCAAGTCGGTGACAGCTGGTGTGCTAAGATCAACTTCGGTTTGTGTGCCTTTTGCTTCTACTACTATATCCGCAAGATTAGAGAATACAGGCGGCGTGGAATCACCCACAGTAACTGTCTGCGTTGCAATACCCACATTTCCTGCGTTGTCAATTGCTGTCCATATTACAGTAGTTATACCAAGTGGAAATTCAGCAGGTGCATTGTTTGTAAGTGATTTGATACCACTTTCGTCGTTTGCAATTGCCATACCAATTGAAACTTTGGTTAAACCTCCCGTGGCCTCAACATAGAGATCCTTTGGAGGAGTAATGTCAGGTTTTTCAAAATCATTTGCGACTGGTTTTGTTATTTGCGTGTTTGTTTGTGTTTCTGTCTTTGTTTCCACAGTATCTTTTGAGCCAAACTTTTGTATTCTGTGATTACTTGAATCAACTACAAACAGATCACCGTCCGAATCTATTGCAACATCTTTTGATATCTTGAATTGCCCATTTGATGTTCCAGTTGTTCCAAATGTTGTAACAACTGATCCTTCTTTGTCCACTATCACCACACGGTTGTTACCTGCATCAGCAATTATGATGTTACCAGAAGAATCAACTGCGACCCCATCTGGTGAGATCTGTATGCCGCCTGATGATGCAGTGTAACTTTTTACAAATGTGCCTTCAGATGTGAACTTTTGAACTCGTTTGTTGCCTGCATCACCTACGTAGATATTTCCATCATTGTCTACTGCTATGCCAAGAGCAGTGAGAAACTTTCCTTGTTCCGTTCCACTCGAACCAATTGTCTTGATATGTTTTCCGTCAGCATCAAACTTTTGAACTCGACTGTTGCCCGTGTCCACAACATAAACAAAGTTGTCTTTGGATACAGCAACACCGTTTGGAAGCTTGAATTTACCAGGATCTGTCCCAGTTGAACCCCACGAAGATATGAAATTTCCACTAGTATCAAATTTTTTTACCATGTTTAACTCATGATCTACCACATAAACAAAGTCATTTTTTACTGCAATTCCTGCAGGAGATTGAAAGTCCTTTGAACCAGTTCCTTTGGAGCCCCAAGAATGCAAATAGACTCCATCGTTGTCAAACTTTTGTACTCTAAAGTTACCAAGATCTGTTACGTATACGTTGCCTGCTTCATCAACTGCCACATATTGTGGAAAAGAAAATGCGCCTGTTTTTACAAGTCCTTGTCCTCCAAAGCTTAAAGCAAACGGATAGCTAGTGGCTGCCAATGCAGGCTGCAACGTCAGGGTAAAAACAAAACATGCTGCCAGTATAGCTATTTTGAGATGCATTTAGGCATAGGTTTCTGGGTTTGCAAAAGATCTCAAAAGTGAGTATTTCTTACAATTTTAGTCAAATTTTGGGACTTTAGAAGGGTTTGTTCACTTCACGCGTAAATACATAGCTTGCAAGCCCTAACATCACCACCACAAATGCACCAATTATGCCGAGGCTTACCGCTGTTGAAACGCCCTCAGTAACTCCGGTCATAAGTCCACGAACCAATAATACCGTATAGGTCACAGGGTTGAATTTGGCAACGGTTGCAAGCCAATCAGGTAAAAGCTCCAAGGGGAAAAGGGCTGGACTGAGCATAAAAAGAGGCATTCCCAAAAAGTTGATGACCCCCCAAAACGTCTCTTGTGATTTAGCAGTTGCCGCAACAATCACCGAGATTCCAGAAAATCCAAGTGAAAACAAGATTACTAGTGCCATGATTGGAGCAATGACAAGATAATTTGGAAAACTCACCCCAATGATTATCGCAATTCCAATTATGAGAGCTGCTTGAAGTGCAGAAATCAAAGATATCGCAAGCATTTTACCAAGTGCGATAGATGATCTTGAAATTGGCGAAGTCAGCGCCTTGTTCATAAATCCATATCTTCTGTCCCACAATGTGTTCACTCCACCAAAGATACTTGTGAATATGGCAGTGAGAATTATGACTCCTGGTGCCATAAACTCCAAATAAGTTCCCTCAAAGCCTACTGATTGGATCAACGGTCTTGTGCCTGCAAACGTGTGGCCAATAACTACTATCCATATTGCCGGCTGAATTAGTCGTATAAGAACACCGCTTCGTGATTTTCGATATCTTTTGAGCTCACGCCAAAATACAGTATATGTATCGTAAAACATCATAGCAATCGCTTCTTTTTTTGATACTCCTTTCTTCGGTCATAGGTTGTGCCATTGTCGCGCAAATCTCTTCCAGTGTATGACAAAAACACGTCATCAAGTGTTGGTTGCGTTATAGATATTGATCGTATAGTAATCCCCATCTTTGATGATAGTGAGAATATCATTGGAGCCACTTCGGCCCCTTTTGAGGAATATACAGTGATTTTGTCGTTGTTTTCGTTTACCTCCTTGACAAACTCTATCTGTCTTATTTCTGAGAGTAATTGTGATTTTAATTGATGAGTATCTATTGAGAGAGTAATTACACCAGCACCAAGCGTATTTTTGAGCGCCCATGGAGCATCAATTGCTTGGATCTTCCCATAATCTATTATCCCAATACGGTCGCAGAGCCTGTCTGCTTCTTCCATGTAGTGAGTGGTCAGAAATATTGTCATTTTGTATTCTTGATGAATCCTTTTGATGTATTCCCAGATCTTTTGTCTTGTCTGAATATCTAATCCCACGGTTGGCTCGTCCAGGAATAGAATTTGTGGCCTGTGCAACAAACCGCCTGCTATTTCTAGGCGTTTTCTCATCCCACCAGAATACGTAATTGCTGAATCATGTTGTTTTTCTTTGAGTTCTACCAACTCAAGTAATTCATCAATTCTGGAATTCATGATGTCCCTTGGAATATGGTTAAGTCGTGCTTGGAGTATCAGATTTTCCCTTCCAGAAAGATATTCATCAATTGTGATATCTTGTTGGACATAGCCTATTTTTTCTCGCACCTTTTTTTGTTGAATTGATACATCAAATCCAGCTACAAACGCCTGGCCCGAAGTTGGTTTGAGAAGAGTAGTAAGGATCATCATAGTAGTACTTTTTCCAGCACCGTTTGGGCCAAGAAACCCAAAGATCTCTCCCTCCTCTACTGCAAATGAAATATTATCTACTGCCACAGTGTCAGAATTATAGATCTTAGTAAGTGAACTTGTTTCTATTGAATGCACTACGTTCAGAGCTATTAGTTGATTATAAATTGCTGTCTTATTCCGATCCGCATAAAAAATTTAAAATGGAAAAAATTTCCATTGCACATGAAAGGTCTTTGTCACATATGTTATAGCTCGAATGTAGAAACCACATTAAAGAATGGCACACCCATTTGTTTATTGTGTGCGGCAAAGACAAAATAATTTTATTTAAAAAATGAAAAAATTAATGTAAATTTTTGTACTGGTCTTTTGTGAGTTTAAGGATCACTTTTTCACCAATTCCCCAGATTTCTGATTTTGCTACAATTCTTGTATGCATTATTCCATCCGCAATTTCAATTGATTGAAGTTCGTTTGTATCGTTGTCTTTTACGAGTCTCTTTATTTTGCCTATTTTGTGGCCATCGATGTCAACTACCTCGACGTCAACTCGAATTGGCGGTCTGCTTAACAGGAGAGATTCTTCTGTGAATTTGTCAATGTATTCGGTTGGCAGATAGTAATCTTTGTGGAATCCTTGGTGAATTGTGACACCTGCTACTGCCAGAGTTTTTGAGTTGATGTGTATGTGTTTTACCTTTCCGTATTCAATTCCTTCTCTGTCAACTACTTTTTTGCCTCTGAACTCGTCTGCGGTGCACAGATTTGGAGCCATTCCTTCAAGTCTTGTTGCCATGACTTGTTTTTCAAGATTGGTTTATGGAAGGCAAAAATGAGAATTTTCAATCAATGAGGTTAAATTACTTGACTTTTTTTAATCTGGCGTGAAAAATGGTACCTTCAAGGCCATCCTAACTACAAAAGGAAGAAAAACTGGTGATGAGCATTCAGTATGGCTTCGCGCAGTCGCATACAACGACAAAGTCTATTTTTCTCGAAGAAATGAAAATGCCGATTGGCTAAAAAACGCAATTGCAAATCCTTCGGTAAAAGTCGAGTTTGATGGAAAAAGTTACTCTGGTATCGCATCACTTGTAATAGATGAAACACTTGCAAAAAAAATTTCAGAGCTCAAATATCCCAGCGAAGAACGTGCCCAAGACGTCCGGATTGTACTACAGGTAGAGTTTTAGTGCATTTTTGCTAAACTATGTGAATAATGGTAGAGACCCCACGCTTTTCCATTTCCACTCCATTTTCAACTTCTGCTACAGATATTGTAAACGATATCAAATCACGTTGTTGTGTCTGGGTGGCATCTAAAGAAAGATGAATGTCCATCATGTCAAATTCTTCCTGTGGTAAAGTAGTTTCGTCGATGAATGCCTTTGCAGTTGATTCGATTCTAAATTGTTGCCCTTTGTAGTGTTCAATCAATTTGGTCTTTCTTCCGTTTCTTCCTATAGCCTTTACGTTTATGTCAATCATTCCAGGTTTTGAGCTTGTGTATCCTGCTTGTTTATTTACAAACACCCCAAACTGAAAAGGTTGTCCGGCAGTTGATTCGGCCATCTTCTGTATTCCGTCGTTCATCACAACATCTACCCCTTTGATGGTTTGTGCAATCTTAGCAATCCATTCATTTGTTCTCTGAATTACTGCAGCTATTTTTTCTCGCCTTTTCTTATCCTCGTCTGGAGGAAGTTGGTACCTGTCCACCCATGCCAGATAATCCTTTGAAATATCTTCAATAAAGTTGATGCATGTTACCTTGTAATCATCCACACTACTTGCACGCTCAGAATCTTCATCGATGCTCATTGGGTCATAGTCTGAAGGCATTGCCATAGTCTTCAATTGTGTCTTGCATGTAAAAAACCTGTATCATGCATAACCAATGAATATAACTGTATTAAATTCAAAATCAGTCATGAGTTTTTCTGCAATTACTACCAATTTGCAAGAGGAACTAAAATCGAATCTGCCCCAGATACAGTTGCTGTTAAAAAGAAATCCTGCTATGGCATACACAAGAATCACAGAGATCGGATTTAGTGTTGGCAGGAAATACAACATACAACTACTTGTTAATTTCCCGCAGCAAAACAAGATAAACGAGTTTGATTTCTATGGTAGGCGTGACCTTTCCATAATCGTTGACAGGCAAAAAAAGAACTTTCCAATTAAGAGATCCATTATTAAAGAAAAAGCAAAAGAGATTTTCGGCGAGGTT
>JBBIVI010000004.1:0-22233 GCA_037439825.1 Candidatus Nitrosotenuis sp.
CGGCGTGCGTTCAAACGCAGAAATCGAAGTTTTGAAAAAAATCGCAACCGTAAAACTCCTATCAATTCATGCGTCAACCGATACTCGATTTCATTATCTTAGTGCACGAAAGAGATCAGATGATCCACAAGATCGTAAAATGTTCGACGAACGAGATACTCGAGAGATAAGTGTTGGTATAAGTACATCAATTGCACTAGCTGATGAAACTATCTCAAACAATAATCTAACCATAGATCAGCTTATTGATACTGCATACAATATAATCACAAAGTGGCTTACATGATCCCACAAGTCGATTGTAAGATAGAGGCATTTTGTGAGATAAATCCCTCAGAGGATCCACAGAAAATACAACAAGTACTCTCCAATGTCTTAGATGATGTTGAATTCAAAATAACAGAAGGTTCGATAAAGGCAAGCTCAAAACAAATCGAATCTCTTTCCAAGATTCATCAATCGATTCAAAATCACTCATCAAGTAGAATCTATTGGCGCTTTCTGAATAACAACTTGGAAGGAAACGAGACGTGGTTCTATCTCAACAAACAGGCCGCATTTGTAAATTCTGTTGCACTATGTGAGCATGCAAACGAGTCGCCTTTAGGCCCAATCAAAATCACCATACGCTCAAAAAACATCGAACGTGTAATAGAGTGGCTTACATCTGAAAACTAGTCAGCTTTTTTTCTTATTTGCTCAGCTAGAATGAATTTCTAAACTTTTATGATTTTTACAAAATCATGGCTAGTTGATACTAAAACTAATCATAATAGGCGTAATTTTGGTAGCGGGAGGAATATTGCTATATCCAGAACTAACCAAGATCACATCCACTCATCCACAAATCGAAGCAGTTGCAGAAGATATTGGTGATCTAAAAGATACCACCATAAAACGGGTAAGCCATGAGCTGGACAACACTATCAACAAAGTGGAGGACAAAATAGACCAAGTCGCACCAGATCCTAAACAATTAAACCCAATAGACAGGATCCAAGAAAAAATAGCAGGACCACCAACACAGGAAATCTTTTACGGCCAAGTCTATGAAAAAGATGAAAACGACAAAAGCTGCAAGATCTCTGTTCCTAAAATGGCAAAGACCGTAAACGGCGTAAAAGAACTAACGCGTAGTATTACCATTCCAAACTGTGACTATGAAAAACACAAACCAGTCCAAGTCACGACAACAAACGATCCGCTCACAAACGAGCAAACAATATCTGTAGATCCAATTCCGCAAACCCAGATATTTGAAACTCTCAGTCTCACAACAACAAGAAATGCTGACAACACAGTATCAATACATTATGAAGATACCTCTGGTAAGACACTCAAAGTCACAGTCACACTACGGAACTCTGAAAAACAGCTCTTCTCCGGAGAATTCTTTGCGTCAAAATTTGATACCAGTGTAAATGATGTCTCATCCAGTCCGCACATCATAGAAATGATAGTAGAACACGCAGACTATGGAACTGTATCCTCATCGGTATTCAACCCGCAAGGAAACGACGAGACTACTATTTACGGCGTATTCACAAAGTGAACTAAAACAGGGAAACAAGATGTGGCAACGCATTTGCCGAAGTTTCCCTTACTGATAGATCCATTTCAGATGACATCACTGTCTTTTCGGGGTTCACTTCAATGAGGACGGCGCCATTTTGTTTTGCATATATGGGAAGATAGTTTGCAGGAGAAACAACAAGCGACGTGCCTGCAATTATCATAACATCACAGCTTTGTGCATGTCTGATCGCCTCCATCCACACGTCCTGAGGCAGAGGCTCGCCAAACCAAACTACGTCTGGCCTCAATATGTTACCGCACTTGCACTTTGGGGGAAGCGACTCAAAACTAGATGTGATGTTATCCATGTAATCACAGATCGTACACTTTATCCGGATTATACTCCCGTGTAATTCGTATACTTTTTTGCTGCCTGCACGCTGATGTAGCCCATCTATATTCTGTGTCAGGACTATAACCTGTTTGTATTTTGCAAGCTCTGCAATCGCAAAATGGCCCTTGTTTGGCTGTGCCGCAAGTATGTTCTTTCGCCTTTCTTCGTACCACTCCCATACAAGCTTTGGATTTTCATAGAACGCATCTATTGTAGCAAGCTGCATGGGGTCATACTTCCGCCAGTAACCATCCTTGCCCCTAAATGTAGGAATGCCGCTTTCCTGTGAGATTCCAGCACCAGTAACAAAAACTATCTTTTGTGCGTCTTTTATCTGTCTTGCAAGAGATTCAAACATCTTATTTGATTTCTACTTCCAAGAGATCTTTTGCTGCAATCACTGAGCCATGGACTTGTTTTGCTTCTTGAAGTAATTCTTCTTCGTCTCTGTATCTTGCAGAAAAATGTGTAAGAATTAGATTTGCAACGTTTGCATTTTTTGCTAAAGTAGCTGCCTCTTTTGCAGTGGTGTGATACGATTCCAATGCTTTATCCTTAAGCTTGTCAGAAAAAGTACAATCAAAAGAAAGATAATCACAGTTTTTGAAAAACTCTTGCAGCTTTTTGGTGGGCCTGGTGTCTCCTGATATTCCAATCTTCTTGCCGGATCGCTTTTGACCCAGTACGTCTGATGGCTTGATGACTTTGTTTCCAACCTTAACTTCCTTTCCTAACTGTAGTTCGTGCCAGAGATTTCCTTCTGGAACCCCAAGGGCCTTTGCACGTTCTACGTCGAACTTGCCTGGTTTGTCTTTTTCTACAAACAAAAATGAATACGCTGGCACGGCATGTGCTGCTTCTTCGGCATATATAGAATAAGTTCTCTCTTCACAGATCAGCCCGGGCTTTATTGCAGAGATCATTACAGGAAATGACAGGCCAAAATTGAGGATTTTGATATTTTGTCCAATGAATTCTTCTATTCCATCTGGGCCATAGATCTCAATTGGCTCGGATCTGCGCTGCAAAGTCATTGTCTGCAAAAGCCCCAGAATACCTATGCAGTGATCTCCGTGCAGATGAGTAACAAAGATCTTCATTTTCTTATTCCACCCGAGGCCCGACTTGAGGTATGACATCTGTGCCCCTTCGCCTGCATCAAACATGAGGATCTCGCCTTCCCTCTCAAGGCAAATGCATGACAAGCCGCGGTGCTCAGTTGGCTGTGCCGCCGAAGTTCCCAAAAATACAAGCTTCATTTAACCAAAATCACCCGTGTTAGACTTTTGTGTCTGTAGATCTCATATTTCTTTGCAGGACTTATCTTGAGGTTTTTCTCGAGGCCTTTTTTGCACATAATGGCGTATTTGGCACGTCGTGGTATCTTGGCGGAAAAGTTTTGCAAAAGCTTCTCAGGCGGCTCTGATACCTTGGAGGCTGTACCGTATGGCAAATCGGTCACAACGCCATCAAAGCTTCCTTTCAACTGCAACATATAGTCATAATTTTCATTGAAAACATGAGTGTCATCAAAATTGTTTGCCTTAAGATTTTCCTTTGCTATCTGACACATTTTTTTATCAAAATCAATGCCAATTGATTTGATTCCCATCGAATTTGCCTCCAAGAGTGTGCTTCCAGTACCACAGAAAGGATCGCACACTGTTTCAGCATCTCCTATTTTTGCCAAATTGATCATGACGCGCGTCAACTTCCAATCTAACTCATGATGGAATTTGGTTGTTTTCTTTGGACGCATTGGAGTCACAAACCTTGTTGAAAATCCAAAAAAATTTTCTTCATTTGTGAAAATGAGATAGATCACCATGTCGGGATCCTCTAATGAAACATGGGCATTACAAAAAGTAGAAACCATGTTGCCAAGTGAGCGCTCTATTTCTGCAATGTTGATCGGTTTTTCTGAAATATTGATGGCCTTGCACATAAATGATTTTGCACCAAAAAGTAGTGAGTAATTTTTCTCATCAAAAAACACATTTGACATTTTTCTGATCAGCTGACCAGCAGTTTTCACAAACGTCGCTCTGCGTGCAATCTTTTCCCACGGCGTAGTAGTTTGAACTATGATTAAATTTGATATGATCTTTATCTTGGAAAACCTATCGTACATTTTTGCCAACGTCACTACCTCATCTATTGCAAGCTCGGGATACTCTTTTGAAACTATGAAAAAACTTTCAGGCATCTAGACTGCCTTTGCAATTACTCCAGACACGTCAACTACCGCAGTACTTCCAGGGATGGTATTTGCAGAAATTAGCCTTGTGACTCCAGACTTTGCTATCTTTTTTGCAGCATTGTCTATCAAGAGTGCATGTGTGCATGCCACAAAAACTCGCCTGCATTTTTGCTTCTTTAGAAACTCCGTTGCTTTGATTATACTTCCTCCAGTGCTTATCATGTCATCTACTATGACTATATCTCGACCCTTGACTTGGTTCAAATTTGTGGTCATAATTTTGACTTTACCGGTTTTGCGGTCTCTTTGTTTTTGTAGGGCAATGACGTCTGCTCCATAAAATCTTGCAAACTCTTTTGCTCTTTCTGCGCCGCCTAGATCTGGTGACACCACAAGAGGAGTTCGCAGATTCATCTTTTTGAAATAACTCGCAAGATCTGCTACAGCAGAGACATTTTTTATTGGAATTCTAAAATGCTTCAGGCCTAGTTTGCTGTGTATGTCGACTACGATGATCTTCGAAGCACCTGCTGCTTTGAGGAGCTTTGCGATCACCGACAATGTAACAATTTCACCTGGCAGAAACTCTCTATCCTGTCTTGCATATCCCATGTAAGGCATCACACAAACAACTTGGTTTGAAAACTCTCTTGCTTTTGAGATCAATGCAAGTGTCTGAATTAGGTTTGCATCAACTGGAGGATACGTAGAGTTGACCACAATTATTTTGCCTTTCTTTGGTTTTGCGGAAATAGTTACCTTGCTCTCGCCGTCTGGAAAAATACGCAACTGTGATGTCACAAAAGAAGCCTTGAGGTTTTTTGCAAGTTTTTTTGCAATATCTTCTGAGGCACTACCACTGATTACCGTAACAGATGACAACAATTCAACGATCTAAAGGGGGCTCTTAAATTTTGAGGAAGGGTGTGCTTATGATTTAGTTTCTTTTGGTTTTTCTGACTTTTTGTTGGAATAAGTCTCAATAAAGTTGATCTTCTCCAAAGTAGGTACAAACTTGAAGACATCTGCCTGAATGAAATATTTGATTACGCGCAGGCCTTCTGCGGCAAAGATGTCTTCTGGTATTATGACATCTAAGATATTACCATTTAGCTTTGAGACTATCTTGGAATCCTCTACAGGCATGTGTCGCTTCAGTATGGCTGTGATCTTGTCTTCGTTTGTCTCCAAAGCCTTGATTACATTTACATCATAAACTATGGTCTTGCCGGCAAATCTGTGATTGAAATCCACTTGTACTCTGCCAGAGCCGACAAACCTGACGACTCCTGTTCTCTGGTCCACCTCTATTGTATCTCCAACTGTAACTTTTTCCGCATCTTCGCCAAGCTTTCGCAGTGGAATCATCCTTACTTTGCCCGGATCTCGCTCACCAAAACCCTTGTCTGGTGTTACGTCAACTGTCAGCTTGTCGCCTGCCTTTGCATTAGCTAACGCCTCGTCTAGTCCCTTGATAACCCAGGACTCTCCGACTGAGACAAGCTTTGGTTGGTACTTGACGTTTTCCTGATAAAGGTTGTGTTTTTTTGCTTCTTCAGCAACTGTAGTCTCAAAGACCTCGTTTGTGTCCTTTACCTTTGCAGTGTAATCAATTAAGATCAGTGAACCTTTATTGAAAGTCAACGCGATCCGTCCCAGAATTTCCTAATTTAAGTCTAAAGCCTTTTCAGCTTATCATCTGCAATCTTGAGTGCATCCATTGAGTTGGTCTTGTATCCCATCATCTCAAGTGTTGAGCCGATTGCAGAAATTGTTCTCATGACGTGGTATCTGTGAACTTCGCCCATGCATCCTACGCGGAAGACCTTACCTTTTAGATTGCCAAAGCCGCCAGCAACATGCACTCGGAACTTTTCTGCCAGACTGTTTCTGAATGTCTTGTCTTCTAGGCCTTGCAGATAGTTTAATGCCACAACTACTGTAGAACGTGAGTCCTCTTTTGCAAATGGTGTGAGGCCTAATGCACTAAGGCCAGAATATAGAGCATCGGAACAAACTCTGTGTCTCTTTATTCTGTTGTCTAGGCCCTCCTCAAGTATGACGTTCATTGCCTCTCTATATGCATACAAAAGAGGCAACGCAGGTGTGAATGGTGTATGTTTTGCCTCCTCATAGTACTTGAAGTATCTTGCTAAATTGAAGTACATTGTCTTTGGAGGATTCTCATTCATGTATTTTTTAGCTCTATCGTTGACTACGATCGGTGAGATTCCAGGCGGCGCTGCAAATGCTTTTTGAGCACCTGTCATGGCAACATCGATTCCCCATTTATCCATCTTTAACTCTTCTCCGCCAACTATGGAAACACCATCAACTACGTAGTAAGAGTCATTTCTGGAAGTTAGATCCTTGACCTTGTCTAGGTATTTGATCATCGTTCCAGTGGACGTCTCATTCCAAACACAGTAGAAGGCTTTGACATCTTTGTTGTTGTCAAATGCCTCTTTTACCTGCTCAAAGGTTGCATTCTGTCCTGGAGTGGTCTCTAGCTTTACGACGTTTGCACCTGCCCACTCGAGCATCTGCGCCAGTCTCCCACTGAACTCTCCGTTTGTAGGAATGATGACTTTGTCTCCTTTTTTTATTAAATTAACAACACTAGCTTCTACGGCACCGGTTCCGGATGCAGAAAGAAGAACCGCTTCACCGTTGCTTTGAAAAACCTGTTTTGTTTTTTCTACAGCATCTTCGTATAATTCAACAAAATCATCGCTTCTATGATTTATCATCGGTGTGATCATTGCACGCATTACCCTCTCAGGTACATTCGTTGGTCCTGGAAGCATGACTAGATATTCCAAATAATTTCGCCTGAAGGACTGTTTTGGCGGGCTTTATTTATAACTAGAGGTTTTTCAATCTGTCTTTTGCATTTATTTTCAGCAAGATCATTCTTGTTCCCTCCGGCACAAACTCACTCCAATTTTGATCGCTTGCAATTTTTGCCCGGATCTCGGTTCCAGAAAGAACCTCCCTCTGAGCTAGGGGTACAGCAACGACTTTGATCCCGCGTTTTTTGAATAATTCATGTGTAAAGTCATCGTTTGAAAACACTACATCGTATTTTGGGACAATAGAATCAACGTGGTACGTCCATTTTTCATGATTGTCTACATCCGGTATGTAATAGATCTTAATTTTGCTTTTTGTTTGCTCATCAAGTGATGACAGGATCATCTCTTTTCTTTCATCTGCAGTAAACGGATTCCTTTTCTCGTTTGAGCGATTAGAGCTGCCTATTCCAATTGAGAGTGTCTCTACATTTTGTAAGGCGAACTTTACAGCGGATAAATGTCCAAGGTGAAATGGCTGGAATCTGCCAATCAGAAGACCGTTCATGTTTTTTCTTTTCACAGTTGATTTAAAAACTAAACAATTGTTTTCAGATCACAATATGGATGCCTTGAAAATCGATGGCTCATTTGGTGAAGGTGGGGGACAAATACTTCGGAGTACGCTTACGCTTTCTGCCATCACAAAAAAACCAATTCACATTGAAAAGATACGCTTCAACAGAAAGCCACCAGGACTCAAGCCAAGTCATCTTATAACAGTAAAACTTCTTGCAAGGATCTGCAACGCCCAAGTAGATGGCATGTATGTAGGCTCTACCTCACTCAAATTCATTCCAGGAAAAATCGAAGATATCCGTCTCAAAGAAGATGTGGGCACCGCAGGAAGTATCTCGCTCATCATGCAAGCGTTAATTCCTGCAGTCTCTTTTGCAAACAAAAAACTAGATCTCACAATTACCGGTGGAACCGATGTACCATGGAGTCCGACTTCAAATTACACAAAATTTGTTCTAGCCGAAGCATATTCACGAATTGGAATCAACTTTTCAGTGGAGGTAAAAAAACGAGGCTACTACCCAAAGGGTGGCGGCTTAGTGGAGCTGGTTGTGCACCCTGCCCAAAAGACAAAACCGATATCATTAACAAAAAGAATCCAAAAAAACGCAAAAATCCTGTGCAGCTATTCCAAGTTATCCGAAACAAAGATCACAGAATCGCTTGAATCAATGAAGCAAACGCTGCAAAACAAGGGGTTTACCACACAAACAGAAACCGTGCAACAAAACGCACTTGACCGCGGCGCCTCCGTCCTTGTATATTCGCACGACTCTGACTCTATTGTGGGTGCAGATGAATTACACGACAACAAAGCAGATTTTGGTAAACTGGCAGCAACAAACTTTGTCAACTCCCTTGGTGTAGATGTCAATCTCTCAGACATGCTTGTTACACCACTTAGCATAACTAAAGGCCTGTCCGTTTTTACCGTGCAAAAAATCTCAAAACATCTAGAAACAAATCTCTACATAACATCCAAGATTACAGGCTGCAAATACGGTATTGGTAAAATCGACGGCGGCTTTGAGGTACGAATAGACGGCTCAGACTCCAGCGTCCAATAAGGCAGCAAAAAAGAGCACCGCAACAGAAAGGACCACCGTTATCTCACCGACAACGATGATCTTTTTTCTAAGCTTTGAGATCTGGGCTTCAGTAAGTTGTTTTTCTACTATCTTTTGTTCTACGTCTTTTCTAATTATCCTAACATGCACTGCAAACGAGACAAGCAAAGCAACAACAAGAACTATCTTGATAACAAGCATCGTCCCGTAACTGGTAGACAACAAAAAATCAGGACGCATCAATATCTGATGTGCATTGTAAACTCCAGTCCCAATCAGAATCACAAGAGATGGAATTGCGATCTTGTTGAACCTCCTTCCTACTTTGATCATGATCTGCAATCTTTCTTCTATTGACGGCGACATTGCCTTTAGAACGGGAGCAAAAACCACTGCAATAAACAACGAGCCTCCCACCCAGATTGCAGAGCTTATCAGGTGGATCCAAGTGATGAGTGCTTGTTCTATTGCCATTAAATTATCGAACTTGTGTTCAAATATTATCTTGTCTGCAAGAACGTTTTTTAGTTGTAAAATTTGTGTACAGATAATTGATTAGTCAAGGAAAAGGAATACTATATGCTGCAATAGCTGGACTGTTAGCCATGCTCGGCGGCATCACGTGGTATGCAAGCCTTGACAACCCGCAGCTTGGAATGGCGGAAATCGAGCTAGGCGATGTTAGCGTTCAAAGCATAAACAGCATAGAGGGTCGCGCGAATTTGGAAGTGAATTTTGTAGTAAGAAATCCTGGCGAAAAAACATTCACCGTATCACTCATAGACTATGAATTGTTTGCAGATGGCACACCTCTTTGAAAAGGCCAGTATTCAACTGAGGATATTCCATTACCTGGACGCGCTGCATTCTACCCTGGCGCAGAAATCACACTACCTAGCATATTCCAGCTGATTCACTCTGACGTAAACACGGCAGCATACGACTCCATTGTAAATGAGCAACCAGTCAAATTCAGCGCGAAAGGCAAGATAGTTGTCGAATCTGCATGGAGCTTGGTGGAAAAAGAGTTTGAAATATCCCAGTAATCTCGAAATTGGTGAATAAAGTGGGCCGAGAGAGATTCGAACTCTCGATCACCGCCGTGTCGAGGCGGTATCCTAACCAACTAGACTACCGGCCCAGTAACGTACAAGACTTGAACTCTACATTATTAATCTTGGTCTGCTCCAATGTATAGTAAAATGACAGAGTTCTCAAATCAAGAAAAATCGGGCCTATACAAGGCAATTTACACAAGAAGGGATGTCAGATCTCACTTTAACTCAAACCCGATTGCTGATGACGTCCTTACAAGGATCTTAAATGCAGCACACCATGCCCCATCAGTTGGATTTTCACAACCTTGGAATTTCATTTTGATTCGTGATCGCAAGACCAAAGAAAAAGTCAAAGAATCTTTTGCAAAAGAAAGAGAGAATTCATCAAATCAGGTAGACGAGCCAAAAAAGACAAAATATCTCTCATTAAAACTGGAGGGGATTTTGGAATCAGATGTCAACATCTGCGTGACTTATGATCCTACGAGATTTGGGCCGTTTGTAATTGGGCGCTCAAGTATCCCAGAAACCTGAATATACAGCGTATGTTGTGCGGTTCAAAATCTATGGCTTGCTGCGCGCTCCGAGGAAATAGGTGTAGGGTGGGTAAGCATTCTCTCAAACGAGACGCTTCGCAGAGTGCTTGAGCTTCCAGAACACATAATCCCAGTTGCGTACCTGTGTCTTGGACACGTCGAAGAATTTGCAGAAAAACCCGACTTGGAAACTGCAAAATGGCTTCCACGACTTGAGCTAAAAGATGTTGTATATTTTGAAAAATGGGGCCAGACACAAAACACCCAAAGCTGGACTCAGATTTACGAACTAATTAGAAGCAATCTTGATTATCCTTTTAAGTGAACCCTTGTTGAATTTTTTCAAGGGCTTGTAGCGCAGAGTCAATTTTGACGCGCAACATGGATAGCGCGGCAGCCTCCTAAGTTGCAGGTCGAGGGATCGAAGCCCTCCAAGCCCGCTTAACACATCTTCACTAAAATTCGAACTATTCCCTTTTTAATTTAAATAAAGTAAAAACAGACCAGAACTGTGAAAATAGTTGTAATTTCTGGCAGCCCAAGAAAGACTGCAAACACGCAGACAATGATGAAGTTTGTATACGAATATGCAAAATCAAAAAACCAAGAAACCAAATTCATAAACCTCTCAGAGGGCGGAATCGATTACTACCAAGGTCCAAATGAGAACTATAGCCAAACCACAAAACAGGCTGCAAAGGATCTCACCGAAGCAGATGTCTGGCTTGTAGGCACACCAATATACAACTCATTTTTCAGCTCAGCCCTCAAGAATCTCTTTGAATTCGTCAACTACAAGGAAACAGAAGGCAAGACGGCAGGTATCGCGATTTTAGCATCAGGAAATATCGGATTCATTAACGTGCAGACTCTGCTTACACAACTTATGAGCTACTTCCGGGTAATAACAAATCCAAAAGCTGTATTCATGACAGTTGATATGATAAAAGATGGCGTGATCGTAGACGAAAACGCAAAATCAAGACTAAAAGAAATGGTTGATGAAACTATGCGTCTTGCGTTTAGGCCGAAGTAGCGTCTTTATCGAGATAAACCACTTTGAAGATCTTTACAGTGTAATCGCCTTCAAAGATTCTCGTTACCTTGCCATTGGTCACATCTCTGACTCTGAATTTGTATTCATACGAACCATCTTCTTTTACATCAGTTTGTGCAAAGTGAACTGGTTCACCGTTTTTGAAGATCTGAATTATTACTGGATGCCCCTCAACTGGATTTGCAATTTTTCCTTCAACAAACCCCCAAGGCAGTTTGTTATTTTTTGGTGCAGAAAATGGAACTGTAGTTTTTTCAAGACCGGTGGAAGCATCTAACGGAGTTATTGTGGTCTCTGCAAATGCGTAATTAATTGAAGTTGCAACTGCAAATACTAGGGCTGCAACTATTATCCTTTGTAGCATTATGGGTGAGTCACCCCAAGTCAAATATTAAGATGACGTATTAATTATCTATAATCATGACTGAAGATCTTTTAAATGATAATTGTAATTGCAAGTGTCATTTTGGTGGTGCCGTGAGTTGTCCTGGATGCAAACAAAATCACAAGTCTTGCGGATGCAAGCACTGCGGTTAGTTTTTCTTTCTTCTTGATTCTTTAGCTGCAAGAGCCTTCAAGTTAGCAAGCTCTGCTTTTAGCGCCTCGATCTGTACCTGTGTTTCCAAGTTGGCAATCTGCTGCTTTAGTCTGTTTATTTCATCGTCTTTGAGCCTTACCTCGTCCTTGATCTCGTTGAGTTCTGTAGTAAACATGTCCCTTAGTTTTGATAATTCACTTACAGTCTGAGTGCCGTGTGAGTGAATAACTACGCTACTCGAGCTTTTTTTTTCGTCGTGGCCGTGGGCATGACTATGTTTACTTGCATAATCTGCACTTTTTTGTGCGATCCAGCAAATAAATACCAAGAACCATGTCACCGCAGAGGAAACCAGAAGCAAGGAATTCAGGGCTGGCGGCATGTAAAAATACATGCCTGTCAAAA
Source organism: Candidatus Nitrosotenuis sp. (assembly GCA_037439825.1). Taxonomy (GTDB): domain Archaea; phylum Thermoproteota; class Nitrososphaeria; order Nitrososphaerales; family Nitrosopumilaceae; genus Nitrosotenuis. The sequence goes on from JBBIVI010000004.1 coordinate 12,142, forward strand.
ATACTGCAAAACACGCAACAACTACCGTTGCCAAGTGATTTCGCAAATATCCCATGTTTTAAACCAAAAAACGTCGAATATAACGTTAATGCTGTTTTTTGGTGCTGAGAATAAAAGAAAAGATAAACGAAGTTTATTCGTCTTCTTGTCTTGCAGATGAATCTGCTTGTGGGCTTTCGGATTGTAAAATCTTAATTTTTGCTAGCAACTCATTTCTGAGATCGCGTGCAACCCGTCGCACTGTTGGTCTTGGAACTCCTAGCTCCTCGACAACTTTGCTGTAAATGTCTTGTTTGTCAGTAAGCCCTTTTTCAAGATAAGAATTGATTGCTTGTTTAATGACGGTGCTTTGATTTGTGCGATTCACAACCTGTAATTTTTCTCGTTCTATATAAGACTATAACTTTTTTCAGAAAACAATGTTGTTCAATTAATCCGCAAAAAATATTATAATGCATCAAAGTTTGAAATCCTAAAAAATCTGTTTTCCTAAACTCTAAAAATTCTGACAGTACAACTCAAACAAAAATTTGAAATAATTACAAAATAGATTCAAAATAATTTAATAGCAAGACTCTTATGCTAAGAGACGGGTTAGGCTGTAATTGACTACGGCAACAATTGAAACCAAATTTGGGAAAATTGTATTTAAATTACTTCCAGATATAGCACCGGAAACTGTAAGAAACTTTGTCAAACTGGCACAATCAGGTTTTTACGATGGCACTCTCTTCCATAGGGTGATTCCCGGATTTATGATTCAGGGGGGAGACCCAAATACAAAAACTCCTGATAAATCCAAGTGGGGCTTTGGTGGTCCAGGTTATACCATCAAGGCAGAATTTAATCCAAAATCACACCTTCGCGGAGTCGTCTCTATGGCACGGGCCATGGATCCAAATAGCGCAGGCTCACAGTTTTTCATAGTCACTACGGACAGTCCTTTCCTTGACAGGCAGTATACCGCCTTTGGAGAGGTAACCGAAGGCATGCAGGTAGCAGATGCCATAGTAAACCAACCAAGAGACAGAAATGACTGCCCATTGGATCAGGTAAAAATGCTCAAAGTCTCAATATCTGAATAGGTGTCGCCTTGCAAAAACTCCTATTAATCCTAGCCCTTATCACGCTATTTGTTCCTGCTGCTGTATTTGCCCAGGATGTTTCTTTTGGAAAACCTGCCGTACAGGTGGTAAAAATCACAATAAGTGAAAATGGTGACGCACACGTAACTCACGTCGTAGAGCCAAGCAAGCAATCAAGACAACTAAAAGTAGTTGACAACGACTTTACCAATTTGCAAATAACGGATGAAGATGGCGGTTCTCCACAATATGCAGAAACGGGAGGTGAAGTGGCAGGATTTTTAATCTTCCCAACAGACAACAAAGTCTTAGTCGACTATGATCTGGTAGGCGTCGTCGAAAAAGTCAATGATATGTGGACTTGGAACTATCTGTATACAGAAACTACACAATTCTATCCTCCAGACCAAGTAGAAATTGTCTTTGTCAATGAAAACCCAATCCACTTCGTAGGACATGAAGGCATAAACTGCCATGGATGCCAAGTAAAACTAGAGTACGAATTAAAAACTACACAAACTACAAAACAGATCCAATGGCAAGACAAAAAATTTGATCTAAAAATAATCACACAAGCAGACATGCCACAAATCAAGTTTGATCAGCCAGCCAAATCACTAAGCTTTGAGGTAACAGAGACAGACAAGTATGTCACGATGGTAATCCCATTGGAGCTGCTCTGGAACCCGTACGAGGTATTTTTGAACGGCGAAAAGATCCCAAAGCACGAATTCTACAATGACGGAACAAATGTTTGGCTTAACTTCAAGCCAAAACAAACCGGCACAATCGAGATAATCGGCGTCTCAGCGGTACCGGAATTCCCTATCATGACTATCGTGGTTTTGGGCGTTGCCATGGTCTTTGTTGCAAGGTTTGCAAAATTCAATCCCCGCTAGCACCGCACGAACAAAAACCATACTCGTCTATTCTCACATTGCAAACTGGGCATTTTTCTCCGTAGTCTACCTCCCAAGGCTCTTTACCAAATAATCTAAAGTGGTCATCTATTTCGATTGGAATGATTCGCTTTTTTACCAACAGGCTTTGTTTGTCTTTATCATATAATAATATTAGAATCCCAATTTTGAATTAAATTACAGAGAATTTGTGCACATAATATGAAGTGCGATTGCGGTTGTCACTGCATAAGGTGTAAAAGCACAGATCTGGAATCATTTCGGGTAGGCCAAGTAGAATCAGACGGATATTTCGACATGCATCACACATGCAAAAAATGCAACACGCACTTTGACCATCTTGACGGAACTATATTTGAGAAATGTCAGACCTGCAAGTACTAGTTCATTACTTGTTCTTTGTAGTACCAGATTCTGTTTTCTTGAGAGTTTTTTGCAAGCTCTCTGTGGAAAGCCATCTTTGCCAACGCTTTTGAGACATCCAGCGGACTGGCAAGCCAGCCGTACTCACGCAATCTTTCTACCGTCTCAGAAACGGTTCTAGGATTTGAAAAGAATGAATCTCTTTCCAGAATCTCGATCTTCGATGATACCTCATCTGCAGAAATCGGAGTAGGTGTGGAAAATTCCGGTTCGTGAACTTCCGCATCGCTTAACATCTTCAAATAATCCAAGTTTGTTTCGTATGCCTGCTTAATCGCAGTTGGTGGCTCTATCGAAATCTCCTCGCTTACTATTCTTGCCTTGTTTTCCCCAAGCTTTGCTGCAAGCTCTGAAATGACTTGTGCTGCAGTATCGTTATCTATGTAAAAGTCTCTCGACTCGATCTCTACTTCGTTTTCTCCGAATCTAAGCCTAATCTTTGCCAATGATACTAAAAATGCGCAGGTTTTGATTTATCCTACTAGCTTAAAGTAGCTTAAAGAACGGATCAAAATTATTACACACATTATCAGAAAATTTTTCGCACCACACCACAAAAACTCAGTTTTAACTATCACGTGTGGGCAAAAAACTAATCGCCTTAGTGGCAGCAATCATAGGTGTTATCGTATTTGGGTACACACAATACGCATCTGCATCACAGATAAGCGCCACCATCACTGACAGCGAATTGATTGAAAAATCAGAAAAAGGCTCACTGTATAACTTGAAGCTTCAATTCCACAACCCGTCGCTTCTTGTACTTACTGCAGGTAACACAGAATTTACCATATTGGCCGATAATCAAGCGTTGGGACAAGGGACACTTGATCCATTTATGCTGCCTGCAATGGGCCAAGCAACTACAAGTGGTCTTTGGCTCAAAGAACACCGTGCAGATTCTGACAACGCACAAGTAAAGATCTCAGGTGTAACCAAATACCAGCTGTTCTTTACGTCAATCGATGTGCCATTTACATATTATCCGACACAAGAACAAACTAGGGAATTTATACACGACGCATAACTTTGCAGGTATTGCTCACAGTATTTGGCTCAACTGCCCTAGATACAATTAGGACTCCGACTAAAATTCTTAAAGATGTCCTAGGTGGTGCTGCTACCTTTGCAGGAATATCTGCAAGCTTTTTTGTCAGGACAGGCCTCATTGCAGTAGTAGGTACAGACTTTCCAAAAAAATACCACAAAATTCTACAAACTCATCTAGATCTACAGGGTCTTGTGACAAAAAATGGCAAGACCTTTAGGTATGACGGCAGCTATGATGACGCCCTTACAAAAAGAACCACAAACAAAACAGAACTAAATGTGCTTGATGGCTTCAAACCTCAAGTTCCTGATGATTACAGAAAATCTGAATTCGTATATCTTGCAAACAATGATCCGGATCAAAACGCCTCACTCATCAAAGAATTCGACAGGGTGAGGTTTTCTATGTGTGACACAATTGAATATTGGATTGCAACAAAGAGACAGTCTGTAATCAAGATGATAAAGGCGGTTGACGGCATAGTCATAAATGACGAAGAGGCAAAACTCCTCACAAAAGAACACAATTTAATCAAATGCGCAAAAAAGATGATGTCTTGGGGCGCAAAATACGTCATAATCAAAAAAGGAGAGCATGGCTCACTTCTCTTCTTTGAGGATGTGATCTTTCCCTCAGTCGCATTTTCGCTTGAAGATATAGTGGATCCAACTGGAGCAGGCGATTCATTTGCTGGTGCAATGATTGGGTATCTGGCAAGCAAAAAGAGCACTAGCCTTTCTGAGATAAAAAAGGCAGTAGTGTACGGCAACGTTCTTGGCTCATTTGCAGTGGAAAGGTATGGCGTTGACGGTCTGGTTGCACTATCTAAATCAAAAATAGAAACCAGAGTAAAACAGTATCAAAAAATGATCAATTTCTGAAAAGTTAAAGAATACAGCATCAAGATTCTGATCATGGATAGAATGGATACGATCTTTTCTTTGCAAAAAGGTCTTGCAGACATGATGAATCTTGACAGATACCCAAAAGACGTGGAGGGGAGAATTGCGGCACTGTGCACTGCCATAATCCAAGAAGCAGTTGAGCTGCAACGAACCACGAGCTGGAAGTGGTGGAAAAAACCAACACCATTTAACGTAGATGATGCAAAAGAAGAGCTAATAGACATCTGGCACTTTGTAGTGCAGGCCTCACTTGAGCTCAATCTGACCCCTGATGACATAGTTGCAGAATACAAGAGAAAAAACGAGATAAACCGGGAAAGACAGAGAAACGGATACTAGAGCGAACGAATCAGCCGTCGAATCTCTTGTAGATCAGTCTCTCCTATTTTATCAATGAGTGTAATTTGTTTTTGAAACTGTTGAATTTGTGATCTTGTTGATGTCAACACAGGGTCAGGACTAGTGGAATTGACTATGCGATTACTCTCGTCTACTCCATACTTGTAAAGCAAAACAAGTGAATGCCCTGCGCGATGTCCTGTAACTTCCTTACCACAAAGAATCAGCGTGTCAAGTGTTGGATTTTTTACCACAAAAGAAATGATGGAGTCGATACCTTTGTTTTCTGAAAGCAGTCTTCCTGCAACCACAACTTTGCTTAAAAGTTCGGATCTTGCTATTTCTTTTAACAAATTCATGCTTGAGAGTGTGCAGATAGCTACATGCGAAGATGGGTTGCCAAAAAACACCTCTTCATGAATCGGCAAGATTACTTTGCAAATCTCTCCTGCAATATCTTGGAGTTTCATGTAAGGATGCTACGAATTATCTTTGCTGTAAGTTCCAGATGGCTTTTTGTTACCATTGGCTGTACAGGAAGTGAAAGAACGCTGCTTGCGGCCCACTCAGTGATTGGGAGACTGACCTTTTTGTTGTAAAACGGGGTCTTGTGCACAGGTGTCCCGTAGTATACGGTTGCACCTATTCCCTTTGAATTAAGTGCTTTGAGGATTTTATCTCTGGCTCTGCTTGCCACAGTGTATAGATACCAATTCACTTTTTCGTTTTTTCTTTGCCTTGGGAGAACCAAATCAATACCTGATAAAAGATCTGTGAGCATCTTGGCGTTCTTTTGTCTTTTTTGCAAAAATGTCGGAAGTTTTTTCATTTGCACTTTGGCAATTGCCGCATTTATCTCAGGAAGTCTTAGATTGAGCCCCAAGACTCTGGTATCGTAACCATGGATCATCCCGTGGTTTCTAATCATCAAAAGCTTGTCTCTTAGATTTTTGTTGCTTGTTACAACGACGCCACCCTCACCTGATGTCATAACTTTTGCTGCGTACAAGCTAAAGCAGCCAAGCTCAGAAAAAGTACCGGTCTGTCTTTTTTTGTATGTGGAGCCCATTGATTGCGCCGCATCTTCTATGATGTCAAGGCTATGTCTGTTTGCAATTTCAGTTATCTCATCCATGTATGCTACATTACCATACATGTGTACTGGAATGACTGCTTTTGATCTTGTTGTTATCTTTCTTTTGAGGTCGGCCGGATCCATGGTGTAGTTGTCTTTGAGAATGTCCACAAATACTGGTTTTGCGCCAACAGAAACTACTGCATTTGCGGTTGCAACAAAGGTAAAGGAAGGAAGCAAGACTTCGTCGCCGTGTTTTATGTCCAAGGCATATAATGCAGCTTGAAGTGCGGCGGTTCCAGAGTTTACCGCAACTGCATACTTTGATTTGATAAACCTGCAGACAAGCCTTTCGAATTCTTGCACGTTTTTCCCGCCCAAATTCGCTGCAGACGTAAGTGAGCCCGAATGAAGAACCGAATTTACCTCAGAAATCTCCTCCTTTCCAAGAAGCGGCAGATTTACGGGAACCTTCATGAGTTGTTTTTTTAGACAGCAGTAATAAACTTCTTTTATTGATTTTTATATCTAGAGAGAAAAATCGGAGATTGCATGAAAGTACATCATTTACAGGAAACCGATACCGGCTACAAGATATTTCTGTACATTTTCTACGTGTGCGCTTTTATGATGGCGTCGATTACTGTGTACGCAGTTTATGCAATGCTCGAAGAATGGCATGAAAATGGTACTTATGTGATGGGCGAAGTCCTAGTCAAAACCGAATTTCCCTTCCCACATTTTGCCAAACTGATTACTTGGTTGTTCTTTTCAGCCATAATTGGATGGTACTGTGTTTCAAGAATAGGCTGGAAGAAGACAACTAAATTGTATTCTTGGAAGATGTCGCTTTTGCAACTAATGCTTTTGGGATTTTGCATCATTACTTTGTACGAAGTATTATACAACTTTACAGTTCTTTCCTCACAAATTACGGCGGGAATCCAAGATGGCAAAGTGCCAGATATTGACTCACTGACAATTGCCTACCCTGATCCAAACAGGCCGTGGAATCTCGTTTTTGCAACAAAGATATTTCTTGCTGCGTTTCTGATTTCAGCTCACGCATTTTATCTTAGCACAAAACCAAGAAAGTCAGCTGACGAATTAACTCTGTAAAAACAAGAAAGATTGTGTAACAAAATTTAAAACAATGATTTGAGATCTCTATCTAAATGACAAAACCAATTCCAGACGGCTACGCTACAATTACAGCCGCGCTGATAGTAAAGAATGCTGCAGACGCAATCGAGTTTTACAAAAAGGCATTTGGTGCACAAGAAATCTACAGATTCTTGGTCCAGATGGCAAAACCATAATGCACACAGAACTCCAAATAGGAACCTCACGCATAATGCTAGGCGAAGAGATGCCAAAAATGAATTGCAAATCACCACAATCACTTGGCGGCGCAGGAATCTCTCTTTACATGTATGTCAATGACGCGGATACTACCTTCAAAAATGCTGTAGCTGCAGGAGCCAAACCCATGATGCCAGTAACTGATATGTTCTGGGGTGATAAGTTCGGTCAAGTCGAGGATCCATTTGGGCATGTTTGGGGAATTGCTACACACAAAAGACATGTCTCAAGAAGAGGTCAAAAAAGCTGGCCAGGAATTTTTCAAACACGTCAAAGAACAATAACGATTTTCCGAATCTTTCATTAGCTTTATAGCATTTCACACCAAAATCAACTCGAATGGATGTTTCACAAAAAATCGAGTTGGTGATGAGGCCTCCAACTGAGGAAGTTGTAACAAAAGAAGAACTCGTAAAGCTTTTTGAGACAAATTCAAAACCAAGGCACTACATAGGCCTTGAAATTTCTGGATTTTTGCACCTTGGTAGTCTGATCAGCACTGGATTCAAAATCAATGACTTTCTCAAAGCAGGAGTCGAATGTAATGTCTTTTTGGCAGATTGGCATACCATAATCAACGACAAACTTGGAGGAAGCTGGGAGACAGTCTCCAAAGTATCAAAATATTATGAAAGAGCGTTTCAGCTGGTCTGCCCAGGTGTAAAGATAATTCGCGGAACCGAGCTGTATGATTCCCACAAGGAATACTGGAAGGACTTTGTCCAATTTACAAAACACATGTCACTTGCAAGAACGATGAGAGCACTGACAATCATGGGAAGATCGGAAAGTGAGGAAAAAATCGATCTCTCAAAGCTTCTCTATCCTCCGATGCAGGCAGTCGACATACATACCATAGATATCGATATTGCGCACGCCGGAATGGACCAACGAAAAATACACATGCTTGTGCGCGAGATCTTTCCAAAAATGAAGTGGAAGGTACCAGTAGCAGTCCATCACGGCCTTCTTCCAGGTCTTACAGAACCAGTCTCTACAGACGAAGCAGGAACCAAGATGTCAAAATCCAAGCCAGCCTCAGGCATCTTCATACATGACTCTGATGATGAGATACGCTCAAAAATCAAAAAAGGATGGTGCGAGGTAGGCAACGTAAACAATCCTATTCTACAAATGGCAAAACATATTGTATTTCACGAGTTTTCTGATGTCATAGTAGAAAGACCTGAAAAGTTTGGAGGAAACATAACGTACACAAATTATTCCCAAATAGAATCAGACTTTGCTGCAGGTAAGCTGCACCCCTCAGATCTAAAACAGACTGTGGCAAACTATATGGTAAAAATCATCGCGCCAATAAGAGACAAACTCACCTTGGACGAAGAACTTTACAGCGCAATAAAACACTCAGTCTAGTTAGTTTGCAGGTTATACTTTGAGGTATATCCACGAGGATTTATCATCAGATCTTTGAAAACATACGTAGATGAATTCCCAATGATGACTGTGCTTATCATGCCGAGCTTATCTGCAAAGTTTTCCATATTTTCAAGATCCGTTAGTACAATTGATTGCGAATCGCGGTACGCACCCTTGATTATGGCAACAGGAGTAGTTGGCTTGCGATACTTGAGCAAAATCTTGCGTGTATCCTGAAGCTGGTGTATTCTTTTTTTGCTTGACGGATTGTAAATCACAATTACGTAATCTCCCTGAGCTGCAGCTTCCACTCTCTTTACAATTATCTCCCATGGAACCAAAAGGTCACTCATGCTGACTACGGCAAAATCAGTCATCAACGGAGATCCTATCAAAGAAGCACAAGAATTCAGAGCAGAAACTCCAGGCACTATCTCTACTTGTAAGCCGTTCTTTGGATCCCATCCTGATTCTGCAAGTGTTTCATAGATGAGGCCTGCCATACCGTAAATTCCAGGATCGCCGCTTGAAACTAATGAGACTATTCTCCCTTGTTGCGCAAGCTCAATGCACTGCTTTGCACGCTCTACCTCTTGGGTCATAGCATAGCGGTAAACCTCCTTTCCTTTGATGAGATCCTCTACTAAACTAACATAGGTGTCGTAACCCACTATAGTGTCGCTTTCCTCTATTACCTGCTTTGCCCTAAACGTCATGTGATCATGACTTCCTGGGCCTACGCCTACGATGTAGAGTTTTCCTGACAAGCGATTCTAGTCTTTTGAAAAGATATTTTATCCTTTGTTGCTTTTTGACAACTCTATTATTGGACAGTTGATGAGGTGATCCTCACTTAACGGCCTTGCAAGCTGGACTCGGATCTTGCCGTCAGACTGTTTTTTGTTGATATCGTCAATGTTCTCAAGAATTACCGACTCGCTCTGATCCTTCCATTCTACGATCGAAACTCTGCACACTGGGATGTAGTTCTGATCAAGTTTTGATCCTATCACGCTAGATTGGAATCCCAGCGGACCGGATCCCTTGATTCCATTTTTGAACTGATACATCTCAGAAAACACATTAGCATCAAGTGTCTTTGCCAGCTTTGGAACACCGGGAACTCCCAATATGTCTGCGGGACCGGATGGTGTCGCATCAGTAATTATGTGATATATGGTCCTCCCGTCGGCCCCCCATACACGGTGGGCAACAAATGTGGCCTTTTTGGAGTCTTTGTCTATTTTGACAAGCTGCGCCTTGGTAAATTCATCTGAAATTGTTTGATTTGTTACAGCTAGCTGTCCGCCCGGCCAAACTATTTGTGGTGCATTGATTGTGACGTTTGTTGGCGTAAGTTTGACTCTGCTCTCCTTTTCTGCTTTTAGTATTTCTTCTGATGAATCCAACAGCTGGGGCCTCTGGCCTGTCTTCCACGACACCAATACAACGTCGCGCAAAGGACTATACCTGTCCTTTTGTGTTGGCGTACTAGTAAAGACATCAGCCTGGTATCCGTAGATGCCGTCTCCTTTTTCCCCATTTGTGAAAA
>JBBIVI010000005.1:0-11945 GCA_037439825.1 Candidatus Nitrosotenuis sp.
CAAAGGCCGCAAACGCAACAAGAATTAATCCTGCCGCAAGAGTACCGCCGATAACATATTTTGTATTGTAATCGATCTGCTCCGTAAAGAACATGTTAATTCCAGCCCAAATGATTCCAATTCCAATTACAGCCTCAATTACGGATACATAGTTTAGGAACTTGGGTTTGCCTTGTGATGAATCATAGATGTATGAGGTGATTACTCGTATTATGGAATGAAGTCCTACGTATATTGCAAGCCTTATTCCTATTACCCCAAGCAATGGTGGCACAATGATTGTGAGTGCCGGGATTAACTCGATAACAGATTGTGCTGGCTCCGATGACTGTGGGGTGATAAATGGCAATGAAAAGATTGTCGGGATCTTGTCTATGCCCAAGTCGTTTCCATCCAGTATGTACACCAAAGCAAGGCCAAACATGATGTTGACAAAGAATGCGCCAAATAGGAAGATCTTTGTTATCTGCCAAATCACAAACTGCGGATAACTCAGTTTGTAGTCTCTAAAGCTTGGAATATTTTTTGAGACTGGATCATGGGTCGCGCGATTCAAAAATGTGATTATAACATGTATAGAATACCAGACAATTGAGGAACGGTTCTTTATGTCTACGTTGAGAAGAGCAATTGCAGAAAGAACCAGTGATGAAACTAGAGAGTAATGGAGGGGTTTGGTGAACTGATCGCCAAACTCAGTCATATTCATTGACAATATGACGCCTTGGTTTCCCACTATTGCTAGTACTATGATGCCAATTACAGCTATAATACCAAGTCGGATGAACTTGCCTGCGCCCGGCTGTGGTGAGTTAGCTTCAGTTGAGGAACTATACAAATTCAAGGTTTTTCCTTTATGGATAAATTAATGTCTTAGGATGTGGTGGTCTTGTGGCTAGGCAAGAGTGGCGTACCCTTTGCAGATCATATATACTGCTGCATATTTGGGCACAGTAATCTGCTCGTTTTTGTAGGGGCCAAATTTTTTGTGTTTTAGTTTGAATTCGACGGGGCAGTTTGCTACCACATTTACCTTGTCATCATCAATAAGGCAGGCGTCTACTGGAGGGTTGAATTTTGCTAGATCTTGGCATATCATCTTGGTTAAACCACTTTTGCTGTTAATTGTGCCGCCAAGTCTGAAGATCCTGTGCACATCTATTGTTACGTTTGGGTCTACTTTGACTCCGATCTCTTTTTGTGCCTCTTCCAGTCTTTTTTTAAATGCGACATAGCCTTCGGAGATCAGTTGTTTTGCTATCTTGGACTTGTTTGATTTGGAGCTAAAAAGGTATTTTGAGACACGGCCATGCCAGCCTTTTTCATCAGGATCCGAGAACTGAGATTTTGCAAAGTTGTTTTTGGCCCCAAAGGTTTCTGGGACAGCTCCTTTGAGCATGACATAATCTACAATTTCTGCTCTTTGTTTTGAATCCAGTTTTTCATAATTGGAATTGATAACATAGACATGAAATCCTTCGTTGCCTGAAAAAAAGATCGAGATATTTTCTTTTTTTATCCCTAGATCTGATGTTAGGATTGTAACTAGTTTTTTAACTTCGTTCTTTGCAGCTGTAATGCATTCGTTACACAGTACAGAGGTAGTTTCAAATTTTGCAGTGTTACAAACAGGGCATTTATCCAGATTTACAAATACGGTAGAACAGTTGGCACATTTTTTACAAGTATGGTTTTGCCTGCAAGGTAGATTGAGGTCTTTGGCGTCAATATCAAATATCAGATCCGCGTCCTGCCAGTCTTTTTCTGCCATTGGAAGATTAGGAAATGAATAACGCGCGTTTGAACAGTAAACGTCTGATGGTACATGCGTCATGAGTAAAAGGTGTAATTCTTTGTCAGATTTGAGTGAGATATGCCTATTCATTCCTGAATTGAGTTTTTGATATCCAAATTCCCTCATCTCTGGGTTTTGAGGTGTGTGAATCAGATCAAAGTGCTCAAAGTAGTATTTTTTAAAAGATTCTTCAAGGAATCTAATGTCTTTTTCAAGCATTTGTGATCTTTTTCCTTCCAAACTGTAATGGGTTTATGATACCTGCACAATCAGGTGTTGCAAAGCAAAGATTCTCACTCTTTAATTTCTCACATGATGGGCAAGCGTACTTGGTGCCGCTTCCAAAATTTCCTGCCAAGTGTTTTAGCTGGTATAGTGTTATCTTTTCGTTGTAGTCTGGAGCATTTTTGAAAAGTGGTGCTATCTCTTCTATTGTCTGTCCTTTGTTTAGAAGGTATGTTGCAAGCATGAATCTGCCTGAATGTGGTAGATTTTCGCCTTTGTTTAGAACATCTATTGCGTGTTTTATGCAGGGTGGATATTCGGTTGTTTGAACGAATTGTACTGTGAATTTTTTTGCCAAGGTTACAAGCTCTTCTACAGGTTTTTTGAAAGACTCAGGAACAAGCGGAATGTTTGCAGAGTGGATTTTTGAGTAAATATGGTTGTCAAGCTCTTTTCTTATCAGCCTCACAGTCTCATGCGCGGATAGAAAGACGTTTCCTCCGTCGACCAATCTGTTTACAAGCTTCCATTCTTGTTCATGAAAGTGGATTGAATGCTTGAGATAATCAGAAACCGGGATTACGAAATAGTCATCTGACTTTTGAATCTCCATGGAAAATAGATCTCTGATTATTTTGATTGCGAGCTGCTCGTTTGTTTTGTCACTTACAAGATCCTTTTCAAGGAATTTTTCTGCTCGTCGTGCCTCTGCTAAAGAAAATCTCCTAATTAGGGTAGACATGGCACTCTGTTTTAACAGAATTACCGCGACAAGGAAGGAAAATACCTCAATGTCTAGATTTTTTATGCTAAAATCCGAATTGAAGATCTTGCCATCTGCTGCAGTCTTGATGCGAGATATTGCTATATTCAATATAGGTCTGAGATCTTCGTCTTTATCAAACTGTTCAAGTGTGAATCCTTTTTCTCGCAGATAGTTTCCTGCTTCGGTCAGAAATGGATACTTTGCTATTTCTTCGGTTCCTAGCTTCACGTAGGTAATGATATAGTTAAACATAAAAATTTGAGTTTTCATCAAACGGGTTTAAATTATCTAGATGTAACGGGTTGATATGCGTGTGGGCCTTCACGTATCCATTTCTGGATCTTTGTCGGCGGCGGTGGATAATGCGCTTGAACGTGGATGTTCCGCATTTCAAATTTTTACACGCAGTCCTCGTATGTGGACTGCAAAAGATATACCAAAAAAAGATTTAGATGAATTCAAAGAGAAATTTGCAGCAAGTAAGATAGACAGACTTGCCACAGTGGCCCACATGCCGTACCTGCCAAACTTAGCGTCGCCAAATGCTGCGACCTTTACAAAGTCTGTAAATGTACTCATCAAGGAAGTAGAAAGGTGTGGCCAGCTTGGGATACCATATCTTGTTGCTCACCTTGGCAGTCATATGGGCGAGGGGGAACAAAAGGGAATAAAGCAGCTTGTAAGTGCTTTTACCAAAGCTGCATCAGTAAAAAACGATGTTATGATTTTGCTTGAGAATACTGCAGGCCAAAAAAATTCTGTAGGCTCTGACTTTGGACAGTGGGCAGAGATCCTTTCTCAGCTAAAGCCAAAAGACCGATTTGGTGTGTGTCTTGATACATGTCATGCGTTTGCATATGGATATGATCTTAGAACTGAAAAGGATGTATCACAAACGTTCAAAAAATTTGAAGAAACGGTAGGTTTTGAACACCTCAAGATATTACATCTCAACGATTCAAAAGGCGAAATAGGATCTAATCTAGACAGACATGAACACATAGGTCTTGGTAAAATCGGCGAAGACGGTATGAGGGCGGTGATAAGATTAGCGAATAAAAAAAATGTGCCGATAATTCTGGAAACTCCGATCGATAATACAAGAGATGACTTTGGCAACATAAAAAAGGTCAAAGAACTTGCATAGCTTGAAATTTATTCTCAATATTTGGTGATGATTCATTGAATTACGATTCTGTAATGCAGCTAGCACTTGAGCGTGGTTTTTACTTTCCAAGCTGTGAGATTTACTCTGACGCCCAGGCTGGATTTTGGGAATATGGCCCTTCAGGTGTAAGCATGAAGACTAAGTTTATCGAGCTATGGAGGCGCGAGCTTGTAAGACGTGATGGAATGCTTGAGATAGACGGCTCACAGATAATGTCACAGTCCGTTTTTGAAGCATCAGGCCACTTAGCAAGCTTTGCAGATCCTGTGATTCGATGCAAACAATGTGGACTCAATTTTAGAGCTGATAAACTCATCTTTGAAATATCCAAAGTTGAAATCCCAGAAAGTGCAGATCTTGCCGACTTTGACAAGGCAATTTCTGAAAAAAACATCAGGTGTCCAAAATGCAAAGGTGAGTTCGATAAGACGCGCAAATTCAACATGATGTTTAAAGTAGAGATAGGTCCAGAGGCAGAGCCGGCATACTTGCGGCCTGAGACATGCCAATCAATTTTTGTTGATTTTCCTAGACTGTTCAAGACCATGCGTGGCAAGCTCCCCTTAGGTGTTGCGCAGATTGGGAAAAGCTTTAGAAATGAGATCTCACCGCGCCAAAGCCTTTTGAGATTGCGCGAATTTTATCAGGCAGAGATCGAAGTTTTTTGCAATCCAAACAAGTTAGACGATTTAGATAGGTTTTCTGAAGTACAGGACACAGTTATCCGCCTTTGGATAAATGATGAATTGAAGGCAATGAGTTGCAAAGAAGCAGTTGCATCAAAGATTCTTCCAAACAAGTTTGTAGCATATTACCTTGGATTACTTGCTGAGTTCTACGAAAAGACAGGAATCGATATGACAAAAAGTAGATTCAGAAGACTGGGTGAAAAAGAAAAAGCATTCTATGCAAGCGTTGCGTTTGATTTTGAGGTAAATACAACGATTGGTTGGCTTGAGCTTGTGGCATGCAACTATAGATCTGATTACGATCTAACAAGCCATGCAAACAAAAGCAAAGAAAAATTCGAAGTCCTAGATGACGAACAAAAAGTACTTCCACACGTTTTTGAGATATCAATGGGTATAGACCGAAGCCTTTACACTATTTTAGAGCACGGTTTGCGAGAAGACAAGCAAAATGAGAGAGTTGTACTTTCCATAAAACCATACTTGGCGCCAGTGCATGTAGGCGTTTTGTCTCTAGTCAAAAAAGATGGTTTGAAAGAAAAAACAGATGAAATCTTCTTGAAGCTAAAAAGAAGATATGACGCATTTTTGGATCATTCTGGTGCTATAGGAAGAAGATACAGAAGGCTTGATGAGATCGGTGCGCCGTTTGCTATAACTATAGACCATCAAACACTTGAGGACGAAACGGTAACTTTGAGATACCGAGATTCCATGCAACAGGACAGAATCAATATAACAGAACTTGATTCTGTTTTGTCAAAAGCTACTGCTTTTCCCTAAAGTTCTACTGTTTTACTTGTTTTTGCCTTTTCCGTCGTTGTTATTGTTACCATTGTTATTGCCATGATTTCCGTTGTTTCCATGGCTGTCGTTGTCATCATCTTCGGGTTCTGATTCTCCTTCGTCGTCGTCATTTTCTTCGTGCTCTTCCTTCATCTTCTTGTCTTCTATTTCACAATTGTCAATTGTGTTTGTTCCTTGAGCACCGTTGCATCTGTCTTGGCCATTTCCACCATCGATGTCATCATTTCCTTGTCCGCCATGGATATAGTCATCGTTGTCGTTGCCATTTAGGATATCGTGTCCTTGATGTCCAAAGATTTTGTCATTGCCAGTTCCTCCATTTACTGTGTCATCTCCCTGACCTGCGTGGATATAGTCGTCTCCCGAATCGCCATTTATGATGTCGGTTCCTGGTCTACCGTAGATCTTGTCGTTGCCGTCGCCGCCAGATACGTTGTCATCACCGATTCCTGCTCCTATCCAGTCGTTACCATTGCCACCAGATATCATATCATCTCCTTGATTTGCATGTACTCGATCGTCACCTGCACCAGCGTCAATGGTGTCGTTTCCTTGTCCGCCGTAGATCTTGTCGTTGCCGTCGCCGCCACTTAATGTGTCATTTCCTTTTTGACCGTGGATCTGATCGTTTCCTGCATTTCCTTCTATGCCGTCATCACCGTCGCCGCCCCAGATCTTGTCATCACCGTCGCCGCCAATTATGCAGTCATTTCCTTTCTTTCCGTGGATCTTGTCGTTTCCTCCCAATCCAAAGATAAGATCGTCATCGTTGGTTCCCTTTATGTGATCGTTGCCTAGCGTACCGGTAATGATGTTGTCAAAGTCGGTTTCTGCCCTTCCACAGAATGGTGGTTGTATTTCGGTAGATACGGTGGATGAGTCATTATCAGAATTTAATTCTTCAATTTCGTCAGAGATTGTGACATCTGCTGTGTTTGATATGTTGCCAGTTGCTGTAAGCGGAATTTGAAGCTGAATTAATTTAATTTGTGTTTGACCTGCTGCCACAGTGCCAAACTCACACACTACAGTACCTGCTTGATCTTGGCACATAGCATCAGTTTGTGAGCCGCTTTGGGTTGACGAGATAAATACAAAGTCGTCTGGGATTTCGTCTGATACTATAACATCAGTGGCGTCAGAAGGTCCATAGTTTGTTACTGTAAAGTTGTAGGTAATTATTCGTCCTGCAACTGTTTGTGGTGGCGCTCCTTTTTTCACAGACACGTCAGCTTGTCTAATTACTTCAATAGGATCAGAATCATCGCTGTTATCGCCAGTTTCTGGATCGGTTGAGTCACTAGTTACTAATGCCGTATTTTCTAGTGTACCTGTGGCACTTGAGTTAACAACAGCATTGATGATAATATCACTGGTTGTTCCTGAGGATAAAGACAATACGTTGCATGTGAGAATGTTGTTTTGTAGACCATAATCATCGCAGCCGGATATAGATGAAATCGTAATACCACTTGGTAGTGTATCGGTGACTACAACATTCGCTGCATCAGACGGCCCGTCGTTTCTCACAGAAATCGTATATTGTATTGCATCTTGACCTGCAATAACTTGTGTCACATTTGCTGATTTTTCTAGCACTAAGTAGGATTCTCTATTCACAATTGTAGTTGTGCTATCTATTTGGTTAGGTGCGCAAGCTGGACATGTAATCGACACTGAATTCGTTATGGTATTGATTGCGTCCGAGTCCACCTGTACAGTATACTCTATCTCATGTGAATCGTTATTACTAATTGTAAGTGGGCCGCATTCTAGTATGCTTGAACCATCTAGATTGTTTGTCACATCACATTCGGGAGAAATTGTATTTTCATCAATTGTTACTCCATTTGGTAATGTATCGGTAATTATGACATCGTTTGCAGTTGCATCTGGATTGAAGATCGTGATGGTGTAGGTAATTAAATCATCGCCCGCAAGGACGGTTGTTGTAGAAGCTTGTTTGTTTATATCAAACATAATTGAGGGATTTAGAATGGTTTCTACTGTGGTTTGGTTTGTTCCTCCTTCATATTCTACCGATACCTTGTTTACCAGTGTATCATCTGCAAATCCGTTGACAATTCCTATCAGCGTAACAACAACTGAGTCACCTGGTTCAAGTATCGGATAACCGTTACAGCTAACTTTGGTGGTAGTTCCTCCTACTCTGACACAGGTTCCTGTTGTAGTAGGCTCACCGCCATTTGGATGGAATTCAGACGTAAACAATACTGGAATGTTTGTGTCTAGTGGGAACACTTCTACAAATGTCTGGCCATCAATTGATACGTTTGGAAATTCATCTGTTATTTCCAAGTACTTTGCTTGGCTGGATCCTGTGTTAGTTGTAGTAATGGTATAAAGCAAGGCGTCACCAGCCGAAGCACTCGTAGCATTTACGGTTTTAACGACAGAAACTGTAGTGGTTGTAGCGGTTTCTGTTACTTCAAGCAACGCTAAACCGGCTGGAGCTACAAACAGATCACTTGAGACAACTTCTTGTGGTCCTGAACTTGGATTATCCAAGTCTATGCTGTATAGTGTGACAACATCTGTTACGTAAAGAACATTGTCAGTATTGTCTATTACAAGTCCGTATGGAAACGAAAGAATTGTAGAGCTATTATCAAATAGTTCTGCTACGGTAGGAGGATCACTTCCATTTAGAGTTATTTTGAGTATTTTTGGTGCAGAGTCAAATAGTCCTGAAACAAATATTTCATTTCCTCGCACCGCAATGGTGGTTGCATCTGTAAGTGTAGGACCATCCACACCTCCTGAATAAACTGGAACTGCCGTAGAAGGTGATGTCAGGTCTATCTTTAGAATAGCTCCGTCGCCGTCAATATCAAGAACGTATAGAGAGTTTCCATCAATAGCGATGTCACGTATAGCGGTAATAGACTGAGTGATTGACAGAGATATGGGAGTAGCAGGGATGGATTCGGTAGAGTCTATACGGTAGATGACGTCGTCGCCGTCGACGGAATCTGCAACATAAATATCAGAACCGTAAAAATCAATTCCCACAAGAGATGTAAAGTCGGCTCCAGTTATGTCATGTAGATTGTTGTTAGTATCGGGATCTGCTTCACCTGCAGCAGTTAGGTCTATTCGTGAGACTCTATCAAAATTTGCAACATAGACATCACCATTATGGGTTGCGATTCTGTCTACAGCATTCAAAGGTTCGTCGGTAATTGAAAATGTAAAGTCGGTAATTGGATTAACAGAAAATACGTCACCACCTCCGCCAAGGCCGTCACCTTCCGAATCCATCACCATTACGCGCAGATCAGGTGATGGGGCTGCATATGCTTGTGGAATAGCAAGATAGACAACAAGTACAAAAATTCCTAAAGATAACAGGCATGTGGTTTTTTTCATTTTGTGTCTCATACCCTATTTTACAATATAACTTGAGCTAGAACATACCAATTTTGGAAATGTGTAGGCCATTTTAGGCGTCATTATGTGTTCTAAAAACCAATCATATTTATGAAAAGTGGAATTTTTGGATGAAAAATCGGTTCCAAAGTGGCAGATCTAGTCTGAGGTAACTGTGACTAATTTTGTATAGGTAGCCCTGTACTTTGCCTTGAGCTTTACATCCTCTAATGCTTGTGCCTCTGGGATTATTCCATCATCTGATTCCAGCATGACGCTCCATGTTCCAACAATTGGGTCAATTGAGGTTATAGAGAATCTCTCAAGTGGACTATCTTGTCCTGAGTACCTAACTCTGAATATTTGGCCATTGATTTCGACACTTATGGTGTTTCCTCTGTGTCCTGTAGTAGAATCTTTGACAAGACAAGAATCTGATTTACCAATAACGCATGTTCCATCAGGTGCAATGACTAGATAATGGGCTGCCGGATTGTCATCAGACGAGTACAATAATCCTACTCTTGCCACTACCTCTTCTCCGTCCATTATAGAGTCTGTGATAACCGGTTCAAAGATCGGATATATCTTGGTGTCCTGGAATGTCCTAAGTGTTGTGGCTGTGGTGTTTATTTGTTCATCATACATATTGAGTCGTGCTGTGATTTGGTATTTTGATTCTGTACCTACTTGAGGTATATCCCAGTATAGGTTGACTACCGACTGTCCTTTGTTGAATAGTTGTTCTGATGACGTGTATACCGTATTGCCATCTACAAGTAATGAGACTGTTCCAAAGAATGGTTTTTCTGCTTTATTGTATACGTATGCAGTAGGACTGTAGGTGGTGCCTTCTGCTTTGCTTGGAGGAGAGTCAAGCTCCATTCTTGCATCAAGCTCGTAAGTTGGTTTTACTCCAAGTGCATATCTTTGTGAGCTTTGGATTTTTTCTTCGTTGTTTATGACATGAACCCAGTATACTATTGCTGGTGCTTGGAGGAAGGATGTCGGTAGTTCTGCAGATACGATGTATGCGTTTGTGACATTCAATAACGGCATAACGTCCATCTTTACTGCAGCATAGTTGCTATAGTTTCCACCAACTATGTTTACTCTGAGCTCTGCACGTCTTATGCTGGAAGGACTGTCTACTATGGCAGACATACGTACCTTGGAATCAGAGGTTACAAAGTGGTTTACTTCTGTAGCCCTGATTGGTTTGTCAGCACCTATCTGGAATTTGACATCGAAGACGTTTGGCCTGCCTATCTCTGGGGTTGGTTCAAAGACTCCTGCCTTTTCAATATCCTCCATTGGGTTGACAATTATCGTCTTTCTGCAGTCCTCGCCTATGTTAACGGTATATGTAGCAATTACTGCAGCACGGCCACCGATATCTTCAGCTGTTACTATGAAGAAGTTAAGCTTTGGATCAAGCTGTGCTTCGTATACGTATCTGCTGATTGGTAGTACTTTATTTGCTTCCGCGTATGGTTGGTTTTCTGCAAGTGTTGCTGAGTAGACCTCTTTTACTGGCGTCCTTATCTTTACGCTTGGCGGCGGTGCCTCCGATCCTACTACTCCAACTATTATTCTAGCCATGTTTTGTTCACATACATCGTATGTTATTTCGTAGATCAGTATTGGTTGAACTAGTCTTCCTCCAAATCCTTCGCCACCCGCTACGGCTCCACCACCGCCGCCTCCACCGCCTCCTGCTCCTCCATCTGCGTATTGGCTTGGTGTAGGGCTTGGGCTTGGTGCACTTTTTGTAGATGATGCTAGGCTGAATCTACTAAAGTGATCTACGGTCAATTCTAGCTCACAAGTATTCGAGTCAATTGATTCCACGTTTGAGATGGTTCCGTGTCGCTGCCAGCTTCCACCAACAAATGTGTAAGGAGTCATAATTGGACATCCTAGGCTGTCAGAGTCAAGCTCGCTTGACTTTGCCACCCTTACTTTGATGACGGGTTTGGTTTGGTGGTTATCTTCTTGCGACCAATCAAAACCAACACCTTCCTCTTCGAAACGGTATTTTATATCCACAAACAGGTTTACGTTTGTTTCTGTAATACCGCTTGATCCAACTGATGACGGAATGGTTGGTGAGGTTTCTATGACGAGCCAGTCGTTTGTTACGCTTGAAGTCGTATCAAGTGGATGTAATTCTAGCTGTACTATTCCGCCCCATGTTGGCAACAATTCTTTTTCTACAGGCATTATCATCATTTGTCCTGGAATTATCTTTGCAAGTGGTGGGGACGCAATGTATTGAGGTTGAGTTCCTGATGGTTGTGTTACAAAGCTTGGAATGACTGAGGTCAATTCTGGATATTCTGGTAATGAATAGTTCAAAACACCGAATGTCTTTATAACATTCTTACCACTTGTTTGTGACGCAAAGAGCACACCTAGTTGTACTGAAGCTTGTCTTAGGATTGCATTATCCACGTTAGCGGATGAGCTTTCGTTACCAACTGATATTATTGGTGGGAGTTGGTTTACTCTGTTAATTGTGTTAATGGAGGTTTCGTTTCTTACTATTGCATTATATGTTGATGTCCAGCTGGTGTAAGCCTCATCGTTAAGCGATGGTGGGGTGGTGATCACAGTAGGAGACATTGTGGAGAGTGTTACGTTTTGCATTACTACTCTAAAGATGGCCGTGCCGTTGATCTGGGTTCTGTGCATTTCGTATAGTGTGTGATTACCAAGAACATTGTATCCTGTTGGAATTGTAGTTATAGTAAAGTTGTAGGTTCCAAATGGAACTAGATCAACGACTACTCTTCCATTCACAAGCGCATCGTTATCGTTAGGACCACCATCAATTACGTTCATCGGCACACTGCCTCCTTGTGGGTTTGGTGATACTGTGTAAGATGCGCCACTAATCAATACATTCGACGGATCCCTTGTTTCGATCTTTACTCCACCCATGAATAATATTGCATCAGAAATACCCAATTTTTCATAAAGTGACTTTATTGGTATTGTTTCTAATTGATCAGTTATGCCCAGATTCTCAGTTAAGGACAATAAATTAGCAGTAATTACTGCTGTGTTGTCGGTGATTCCAAGGTTCTCTGTGAGTGACTTTGT
>JBBIVI010000005.1:12045-22203 GCA_037439825.1 Candidatus Nitrosotenuis sp.
AGCTGTCTTTGTCAGCGTGTCTTGAATTCCTAGGTTCTCAGTCAGTGATTTGGTAGATGATCTGGTTGTGTTGTCTGTGATGCCGAGGTTCTCAGTCAGTGTCTTGGTGAAGGTTCTTGCTGTGTTGTCGGTGATTCCAAGGTTCTCTGTGAGTGACTTTGTAGCTGTCTTTGTCAGCGTGTCTTGAATTCCTAGGTTCTCAGTCAGTGATTTGGTATTGGTGAGAGTTGTAGTAGAAACATCATTTATTCCGAGATTTTCTGTGAAAGACTTGGTTTTTGTGGTTGTGGTGGTTTGCTGATCTGTAATTCCTAGTTTTTCTGTGAGTGATTTGATTCTTGTAACGGATGTAGATATGTTATCTTTAATTCCTAATTTTTCAGTAAGTGAGACCAGATGAGTTTTGGCTGGTTTTAAAGGCCATTGCACTACTTGAAATCTGTAATTCTGAGTCTGTGCTGTATCTGAAGTAATTAGTTTAACATTATTTGTAGAGGTAAGATTGAATGCAATAGCACCTATTGGGAAGTTAGTGCCTGTACCACTTGTACGAGTATTTTCACCCATTATAGAAGTAGTTGACAAGCCTCTGACAGTGTTTATTGAGATATTTTTGGTGTATTCTTCAGTAGTGCCACCACTTCTTGTACCACTTACATGTTGTACTATCATTGCGTCATCACCAACTTGTTTGTTAGAAACAATCCATACTACGGCGTAAAGCAAAGAAGGTGTAGAAGCAGTACTCAGATCGAAAGTGAGTTGGTTTGTTGCACTAAAGTAAACTTCACCACCTGATTCGTCAAGTCCCTGTTGGCCTAAACCAGCTCTGTGTTGATGGTGGAAGAATGCTCTATTTAATGAACCTACATCAACAATTGTTTCAGTTTCAGGGTTTGTTGATGCATAATTGTGTTCTATTCTTTGTACGTTCCAATTAGTACCTGTGAATTCAACTACTGCATAGCTTATACTGTTTGGAGCAGATGCCGCTTCTCCCCTAGTAAAGTTAGCAGTTTGTGTAGCAGATGACCATTGCGCTGTGCTAAGACCATAGTTCCAGTTGGTTGTTCCGCCATCTACATTGTGTTGGCCAGTGATGAATACGACCACATCATTGTTGTCAGTAATTCCAGATATTGGTGAAGTGGAAACTATCAAGTCTGAGCTACCATATGTAACTGTACCAACTTTACGAACTTTGATTGCGTTAGCATTAGTTGGCATTCCTTGATAGTCTACTATTTGCCAACATATTCTTGTGTCATATCCAGTAGCACTTGCATCTCTTGTGAAGGTAACAGAGCCTCCAGCAAAATCAGGATCACTCAAATACGCGGTTACACGTTCTGCTGCCTGTGAGCCACCACCAGATGTTCTACCGATTCCGTGCAATCTAGTATCAACAATTCTTATGAATGCCTCGCCTTGTGGTTGAGTATAATCAACTCCTGCAGTAAGCGTCTTGCTTGTAGAAGTGGCAGGGATCACGGTACATCCGTTTTGTGTGTTGAATTCAACTGAGGGGAATCTCTCTGTTGTGATGGTATCTTTTATTCCTAATTTTTCGGTCAAGAAGATTCGCTTTATTTTATCGGTTTGAGTTTTGATTCCCAAGTTCTCAGATAGTGTTTTAGTAAGAACTTTACCTACAAGAATACTATCAGACAATCCGAGTTTTTCAAATACTGTCTGATTTCCTGCAGTTCTGATACGTTGAGTACTATCTTTTATTCCTAATTTTTCAAAAAGCGTAACTCCTGTTTTTTTGACAGTTAGTGTGTCACGTATTCCAAACTTTTCATTTGTAGAAACGATCAAGCTTGTTTCTCTAACATCCTTTATTCCAAGCTTTTCAGAAAGGTTCTTTGTAAGGTGTTTGGTTACTGAAACCGTATCTTTGATACCAAAGTTTTGAGATAGTTGTTTTGAAACTGCCTTGACAAACACAAGAGAATCTTTGATTCCTAATTTTTCAGATTGTGATGTTTTGAAGCTATATGTTACGGTAAGAGTGATGCTAGCAAAGTTTGAGCCTAGCTCACCACCGGAACTTGGTCTGCTTTCATCTTCGAGCTTCCAACCAAGAGCAAACCAAGTTCTTCCGGTATCAATTGCTGTTTGTAGATCAGCGTCAGCATTAGTGCCAAGATCTATTGGCCCGCCAGATACCACAGCACAGGTTACACCTGTTGCATACGCCGTTCCGTTTCCAATATCGTTCCAGAGTATTTGTGCATCTGCATTAGGAGATGCTTTCGTTCCACCGACAGTATGACTTGTCGGTCTGATTTCAATTGGTTTTACTTCACAGGTTCTTGTTCCTGCCCTTGCAGAGGTAGTAAATGATGTATCAACATCAGTGATTACTGCTCTGCTATCAATTGAACTGATGTTGTATTCAATGGATGTTCTTTTACATCCAGTGCTACTACTTTGCCTAGTTACCGTTGCTTTTGATGCGCTTAGTTGTGATATGTTTGAGGGTGTTGGACAAGTGACTCCGGTTCCTTGAGCATGTACTTGAACGAATTGGCCTGTGCTAAAAACAACTGTAGGATCTAGAAATAGGGTTTCACCTTTCTTCAGTGGTTTATTTGTTGCTAGGAATTCTAAGGTGGTTTTTAGCTTGCCATTTTTGTTTTCAATGCGTAGGTCGGAGAATTCTTTCATTGCTTTTGAAAAGTCGTGAATTAGAGGATCACGGTCTCCTCGCTTGAAGAATATTCTATCTGATGTAAGATCTGTTTTTTTCTTGAAGAGTTTTTCATTTTGTTTTAGTTCTTTAAAGTTAATGTCTGTAAAGTCTGTAAACAGTTTTCCTATTCTTTGATTATTGATGAATTTCTGAGCTATTGCAGTCTTTGATGTAATTGTTTGATCACCAAGATCGGCCTCATCAGCTTCAATTCCATCCATTTCTTGAACAAAGCCAAATTTGACGTTTGATTTGTTTTCATTTGTATTTGTGTAGTATAGGAAAGATTCCAGTGGTTGATCTACTTTCTTGCCATATGTAATTAGGAATTTGCCATCATTGTTTTCTTTTGTGACATCAATAAAGAAGCCAGTCGAGTTTTCATATGAACGGACACTACATGTATTATTGTTTATCTGTGATTCTATCCATTGTTCGGTGCCTGGTTTTGTTTCCATCAACTTCCAGAATTTCTTTTCTATTGCAAGCGGAAGATCAGAGCTAATCCTTCCCTTTTCGTAAATACTAAGTGTACAATCTGTTTTATCAAAAGTGAATGGGATCTGCAGTGAGTCATAAATTATTTTATTATTAGTTTCGGTGACAATGTGTTCTACATACTTGTTTGTTTTAGTATCAAGAATCCATTCTGGAAGACCAAATGTTATCTTGCCTGTACCATTGGCATATTCAACTTTGTAGTAATCCTTACCTCTTTCTTCGTATGTGATAGTGCTTTCCTCTAATCGTGATTCTTGTTTTTGCAGGAATAAATTATCAACAAGTCCTAGGCTAACGATGTTTGAAGTGTTGTTATCAGGTAGGGCGATGTCTGTTGTTAATAATTCGATATGATCGGCAAGTCCTAATGCTTCTTGTGTTGTGATTTGTGTAGCATTGTTATACGTTGATGTTATGTTTAGTGTGAGTACAACATCATCAGACAATCCAAGTTTTTGGTAGATCATATTTGACTGTGAAGTCGATATGTTTGAGATCAGCACTAACTCAACGATATCTGTGAGTTCTAATGTGTCTTCAAGTGATATGCTAGTTGAATTTGATGTTGTGATTTCTGCTGGGATATGTATTAACGTTACAACATCGGTAAAGGAAAGGATGTCTTCTGAGAATAATGGTAATGTCTGAGGTTGTACAGAGCTGATTGCTTGTGACAAAAATATTTGTTTGATTTCAGAATTTGATAAGGCACGATTGTAGATTATTGCGTCTTCGATTGTTCCTGAGAATTTGTTTGAGAGTTGTGCTTCCTTTCTCAATACAGAGATGTATGCTCCTATTACAACATCCGTTGCTGTGTTTACTACACCATTAGAGGTTTCAAGTTCACCTGTCGACACAGTAAATGAGTTTGGCAGTTTCTTTGCTTCTTGTAGTGTGCCGTTTACATACAGTGCTATATCGGTGCCATTAATTACAGCAGCCAAATGTGACATACTTTCAATTTTGTTTGTTCCCTGAATGGTGGTCCATTGTATGCCATCAAATACTGAAAATTTAGCTGTGTGTTGTGGGCTGAATACATTGTTCAATGACAGTGCAAATGATCTATCTTTTGATACCACTGTGAGTTCGTCTGATAAGTTGTTATAGTCTGGATCAACCCATGCAGATATGGTTATCTGATTTGTCTGGTTGACATCAGGGCCAACAAGATATTCTGTACTATTTGTGTTGAAGGTACCGTTTACGTTTGTTTGATTTAAGAGGTTGATTGCAGGAAGCTCGATTGGAATTAATTCTACAGGTATTGATTTTGCTAAAACGACTGGTAATGTCCTATTGTATAGAGCCAAAATCTGCTCTGCTGAGAGGTATTTGTCGTAGATTTGTACCTCATCAAGGCTTCCTGTAAACGCCCTTTGTGCAGTATCGACTGTTCTTGAATCCAATGTAGCACCAATTACGACATCTGAATCATGTGTGGAAATCTCCGGTGTGGTACTCTGGATATTGCCAGAAGAGTCAAGCGATGTAGAGGATACTACTTTTGTCGTTTTAGATAGTGTACCGTTTACGTAAATTGAGAGTTCGGATCCATTGAAAGTAGCTGCGATATGAGACCAATTCTGGCCTATTTCAGTATTGGTTTGTACACTGTGCCATTTTATTCCATCAAATATTGAAAATGTTGCAATGCGCTGTGGATATACGATGTTATTTAAAGCCAGTTCAAATGATCTGTCTTTTGAGAGGATGGTAAATACTGATGCGCCAGAAGCGTAGTCTGGTTTTATCCAGGCCGCAATGGCAAGACTTGTTGTTTTGTTTGTATAATTACCTTCGGCTTTGATAAAACCGCCATCTAGTACGATTCCGGTTTGGTTCACGTATACGTTCCCAACCAGTTGAGAATCATTACTTGTAGCGTTGGCATTCCAAGATTTGGTCGCGTTTGGAACAATGATTGGCTGTGGGGTGGATTGAGGGGTGGTTGAGTTTGGAGTTTGTATTGGCTGAGAGGTAGAATTTGTTAGTTTATCTACTGGCATTGTAACGTTTTCCTGATTTCTTAATTGCGAACTAGAGTTAGCTTCGACTATTTCATGTACATCGAATTCTGTGATGTTGACTAACATTGGTGGTACTGTAACGTCAGCATCCAATATTGATATAGAATCTAATTGAGATTGTTGGCTTGATGGTATGCTTTCAGAATTTGTATCATTTGTAACATTTTCAATCATTTCAGCATGTGCATAATAAGATTTAGAGATTGACAAGGGGGTGATAACCATTGAGGAAACTAATAATGCAATGAAAACAAATGATAGAATTTTGTTATAATTATGATTTTTGATTTTTGGATCTTCAGATCTTACGATAATGAAAAATGCCGCAGTGGCAAAAATGATAATTACTGTAGATGATTGTTGTTCAATCGAATTAGCTACAAATTTGACTTGTTTACCAAAGTCATCATATGTTCTTTGAATTACAAATGCATCAACGACATGATGTAATTCTAATAGATCAAAATCAGAACTAATTTTTTCAAAGTCAGCAACACCCAATGAGATTTGAGCAAAGTCTTCATCTTGGTTACTGTCGTTATTGTTAATCAGTTGATTCACCAGATCATGGTATAGTGATATTGGGGTAGTACTGAACAAGGGCAGTCCGACTATTTTATCAAACTTGAATTTTCTATTATTGAACACCCTTTCAAGAATTGCTTGGTAAGGATTGTGTTTAATCAGATGTATTTGATTTTCTGACCCATCATCGTTTGATACCATTACGTCTTCTATGATCTGGAGTTTGTTAACGAATTCAGTTTTGGGTTGTTTTACAAGGATAAGCGTTACTTCATTAATTTGGCGTATTGATTTTTTTTCTTCAAGGGTTAATGTGTAATCTTTTGTTAGCTTTGTTTCAGTTGGTTTTTCACCAAGAGATTGTGTAACAGTACGATCCTGTTCTACTACCATGGTACCAAATGCAAAGCTTGATGATGAAAAGATCAGAGCAAAGATTAATGTAAGTGAAATGACTTGAACGCCATTCAAAATAGTTTACCACCTTAAAATCTGCAAATTTACGGCTGTCAAAAATTTCAGCAAAACTGAAGGGTTTACGTAAAAGTCAGTTAGACCATTCTCTAAGTTTTTTCCAGTAATGTAATTTGCATGTTTCAATGTAAGAATACTTCTATGAAAAAATCACATAAGCGGTGAGGAATTTGCTATGAAAATCCAATACCGAAATGGCAAATTGTCATTCAATGATGACCAATTTGGATTAGGGCAGTTTTTAACAAAAATTTTGGAGTTATGATCATATCTCAAAAATTTTCATGTGAATAATTTGTCAACATATTTAGAATAATTATTACCCGATCAAAAATTGATTTGTTTGATAGATTTTTTTATGCCAATGCTATACAGATGATTTTGAAATTTGTTAATGTCGCCATTACTGAAAATTGTTAAAGTATTTTTTGTTGATGGAATGAATCGTTTGTTATTTTTAATTTGCATTGCAACAGTGTTAGCTGGATCTAGGAAAATAACATTAGGAAATATTTTTTGTAACAAATGAAGTAGAAATGGCAAGTGTGTACTAGATAATGTAGCTACATCAATATTATTTTTAACAAATTTTTTTTGTAAAACTGAAATAATTTTTTTTGTACAATAATCTTTATCGGAAATAAATTTACCAGATTCGACTAATTCTACAAGAATACTAGAATTAATCTTGTGGATTTTTATTCTGTTGATTTTATTTTTTTTAATAAAATTATTTAGCGCAACACTTTTTGCAACAGATTTTGTAACAAGTAAAGCAATAGAATGTGTTTTTGTTAGCTCTTGAGCTTCTATTATTGGGGGTAACACTGGGATAAGTGTCTTATCATTGGCAAACATTTCTCCAAACAGCAACGATGGTGTGTTGGATGCAACAACTATTAGATCAGGATGGAATTTTTCTTTTAAGTTAAAAATTGTATTTTTAATTATTTTTTTTAATTTTGATTTAGGTTTTAGGCCATATGGAAAATTTTTTTGATCAGCAAAATAGATGATATCCGCTTTTGTAGATTTTTGAATTGCATTAATTATTGATAATGAACCAAGACCAGAATCAAAGACAGCTATTCGTCCCATACCATCACTCCTTATTCATACAATTTACATCTTGTCAGCTAAATTTACACAACTGTTGATTATAATGCACTAAGTCAATTAAGAATCAAATCCAAAACAGTTGCGCATGACCGGCTTCGAAAAGAATTGGGCACGTCAGGACACTGCAAGTTTTACAGACAAAATCAAAGACTCTGTAAAACCACAAGGAGCATTGAAACCAAGAATCCAAACAGCAGTAAACAAACTGCAATTACAAATTTCAAAAATGGATTCAATGCTAAACAAATTGCATGAACGTGATGCTCAACTTTTTAAAAGAATCGTAGCTGCAATGCAACAACATGACACAAGCGCAAGTCGCGTGTTGTCAAACGAATTAGCCGAAATACGCAAAGTAACAAAGATGTTAAGCAATGCAAGAATTGCACTAGAACAAGTACAGCTTCGTTTGACTACTATCCACGACTTAGGCGATGCCATGGTAGCAATAGGCCCAGCAATGTCAACCATGAAAGGCTTGAGATCATCTCTTGGCCGATTCATGCCAGAGGCTGATGCAGAGCTTAATGCAATGACACAGACATTGGGCGGTCTCATGATGGATTCACTAGCTGGAGACGCATTCAGTGTTGATTCCGACATCTCAAGTGAGGAAACCGACAAGATATTGCAAGAAGCATCCGCAGTTGCAGAACAACAAATCGGGGAACGATTCCCATCAGTTCCCTCTCCTTCAGGACTTTCGTCCCAGTCAAGCTCTTCTACGTACGAGTAGAGTTTGAAGGCGAAAAGTTCCTTTTTGTTTCTTATTTTTTTAAAAATCTGTTAGCTGTAACAAAAATTTCATTCCATTGTTTCCATCCAAGCTTACCTGTTTGCGTATTTTGCCTGCTGGGATGATAGCTGGCTATCACCGTATATTTTTCGTGTGAGATTATTTGGCCGTGTGCGAATTTTGCCTTAAAACCAAGCATTCTACTTGTAATATCAAATGCTATCCTGCCAAGACACACAATTACTTGGACATTTTGCAATAAATCTAATTCGTGTTTCAGATACATCGAACACATATTGATTTCATCTTTAGTTGGCTTGTTTTGTGGCGGTGCACATCTAACTGTGGCTGTGATATAGGAATTTATCAATCTAAAACCGTCTCCCAAATATTTGCTTTCAGGCTTTGTCGCAAGGCCATTTCTGTATAGAGCTTTTGCCAGCCAATCTCCTGAGCAATCCCCAGTAAACATTCGTCCTGTCCTATTACCTCCATGGGCGGCAGGTGCTAAACCTACAATGAGTATCTGCCCACTTATATCGCCAAAACTTGGAAGTGGTTTTCCCCAATATTTTTGAGTAGAAAATCGTTTTACTTTGGTTCTTGCTATTTCTCTAATATAGGAAGCAAGCCTGGGGCATTTTTTACAGCGCACAACTTGTTTGTTTAGGCTCTCAATTGTAGTTGGTTTCAATGGTTAGGAGTTATTTATGAGATATTTCCAAGTTTGTATTTTGTAAGAAAAAGCACTACGGAAAATCCTGCAAGTAATAACAATAGCGGGAGACTAAATTCTGGTAATGATTTGTCAGGGGAGTATATTTCACCCCATAAAGCTGGTGAAACAATTATGGTATCAGCAGTAGCATTTTGTGGGTAACTATAGTATTTTTGAGAATTTGCGTCATATACCGCAAAGTAAAACCCATAGACCTGTTTCCTACCTATAATTTCGGTGGGGATTTTGAATTCATATCCAGTATGAGGTATGAGCGAATATCTGTCATTATTATCCGATATAGCACCAACTCCGGTAAAACCTTTCGGAGCTGATATCTGTGTAAAGTTTTGGATAGTTGCATCACCTCTGTACACCCTGCCCATATCATCACCCAATATAGCTGTAAAACAATAATCATCCTCATTTGGATAGTCAGTTTTATCATTGTTAGTATCAAAACAAACTATTGCACTATCTAGGCTGTTGTCAAGCGTATAATCATTTATTGCATCAATGAACAGGTAGACAAAGTCTCCTTGATGTGCTGATCTCAAGATTATGACCTGATCATTTGTAAAAGCATATGTGTTTAAGCTACTTTGTTTCCATTCTGTTTCAAAGGACCATCTTCCATCAAATATTACATCAGTCATTGCACCAGAATAAGTGATTGGGATTGATTCGTCTGCAAATACAACGGACGGCATAATTATGATTGGCATGAGTAAGAATATGGATATGTATTGCATATATCAAATAGATTCAAGAAATCATTAATTAAGGAATCTGAATGACTTTAATCTAAGTCTACTAGGAAATATTGGAACTGGTAAATATTGAGAATGTACCAATTTGGAGCTAATTGTTTAATTTAATTTCCGCCATTTCTATATATGGCTGGATCTATTATGTCTTAATGAAAGTAAATAATCCGACCATAGTACTAGGAGTCGCTTTAGCAATAGTTTCTGGTCTTCTGACCGCTAATGTATCAGGCTTAATGGGTCAAAATTCAGTTGACACCATCAAAACTGGTGCATACATGACAGGCCATGTAGAAACTATTCTAACAGATTCTGATGGAAACATCATAGGATACAGACAGTCTGACAACCTCATTACGAACATAGGTGAAACTTGTGCAACCAAACTGTTGTTCTATAACGACACTGTTCCAGGACAAGGTAATGACGCAACTACAGGTACATGTAGTGGTGAATTGAACTCACCGTGGACATTCATTGCATTGGGCACAGGTAGTAACCCGGTCAATGGAACAGATACAGGTCTACAGACTGAAACATCTGCAGCAGCTCTAGCTAACCCTGCAGCAGATGTTTCAGTCTGTAGA
>JBBIVI010000006.1:0-21120 GCA_037439825.1 Candidatus Nitrosotenuis sp.
CTTGTCAAAAACCGATGGTTTCTACACGGCTAATTTGGATCTGATATTTCTTGTTTTTCTTGACCGCCCCATGGTTCATTTTTTTCTACTAAATGTGTCTCGATCTATCACCACATCAAATAATTATCAGAATCTGTTACCCAAACTAGGCGTTTGAGGCTGTCGCCAAGATACTGACGTTTTTGGCCTTAAGCCTTGGATGCCGATTTTTTTGCCACGTCAAGACGTAGACCATTCGTATATGGAAAATGCAAGACCCTCGCTTTCTGCAGAGTCTACTATCTTTTTTTCAAATACAAAGCGGTAAATCGTGGAGTCATCATTTATGATGTCAAGTCCAGCTTCCTTTTTTGTGCCCATTTCCTTTGAAAGTACAGAAAGCAATACGTTTGAGAGGCTGTCTAGGTCTTTTTTTGCATGGGCCGAGTCTTTTTGCAGAAAAAAAGTCACGTTTATGGAAAGTGGCTTTCCCAAACAGCGCTTTCTCACATTTGAGATGTTCTTGCCAAGCTTGGTTTCGACTGCATCACGAATCTTTTTTTTGCCCTCCATTGCAGCCTTACCTGCAGTAGGTGGTACAAAACCACGTACCTGTACGTTTTGAAGCAGGACGTCTCCTTTCATGGTTTGTCTGAATTACATCAAAATTTAAGGCAAGACTGCAAACAATATTCGAGCCCCAAGTCTGTCTTTTTGAATAAGACTCAGCCTTCCAAGATTTACATTAAATATCAATTTTCACAAAAAATCCACTCTACTTGGCACCAAAAAGTCTAATCATTTATGATCTGATGTGGTTTTAGAAAAATCTAGAAAATAAGACAAGCTCCATTTTTTAAACAACAAAATAGGAAAAAATCGATATTCTTACTTAAGGTACAAATCTAAAATCGACCAAAGTGAAACTCTTTCTAATATTTGCCCTTACTGTGATGTGTGTATTTGGCGTAGCAAGCGCCCAGACATCAGAAAGGCTAGTCATAACAGCTAAATACGAACAGGAAACGACCTCGATTACAGGCCTGGTCTCAAATGAAAACCAAGAACCAATAAGCAATGCTGCCGTCTTTATTACAACAGAATTTGGTTTGGCAGAAACCCAATCCAATCCCAGTGGTGCATTTGTGTATGTACTTCCAGAACAACCAACAGATAAGTTCACCGCAAACATCAAGGCGCAAAAGGAAGGTTACCAGACATCTCAGATAAACACGGCATTTTTTGTAAAAAATAAAGTCAATTCAACTATTGGCACTTCATTTAAGGTGATTACTGCAGACAAAATGAGAGAAGATACAATAGCCTCAAAGATTCTACAAAATATCGAGCAAAGCAAACAACAAGAAGAAGCGTACAAAAAAAGACTGCAGGAGATAAACGAGCAACAAAAATTCATTGAAGAGCAAAGACGACTTGCCGAACAAGACCTCCTAAAAGATCTTGGTTTTTGGTTTGAACAATTCGATCCATTTAACCCAAGAAATGCCTTTGCGACCTTCGTGTCGCATGTTGACACTACGGTGCAGGATATCTATTGGGCACAATTCAACTTTACAGAAGCAAAAACAAAGGAAGGACTCGCAGCACTTCAAGCAGTGCTGGATAGCGGCGGAACACCACAAGAGGCAAGAAAAGCACTTTATGAAAAAGCGGCTACTCCAAGGGACGAGTTGCTTGAATTAAACAATAAACTTAACGCCGAACACGCAAACAAGACAAAATCAGAAAACTGAATGCTTAGAACTTGATTGGCCTTTGACCAAAGTGGGCCAGCGTCTCATTTACACCGTCAAGCAATTTTTCAATGCTTGGTGTTTTTGATTTGTTTTCAATGATTTTATTTTTCAACACGTTGAGATAGTGGATGTTTTGTTTGAGTAATTTACTTCTCTTTGTTTTGGGCATCTCTGATTCTTTGATTAACTTTAGATTGGCAGATATCTCGCAGATCTTGATTAGCGTGGATTCCCATGGTGCCTCTTTGAGCTGTTTTACGTATTGTTCCTCCTGTCTTTGTTTTGGCAGGCTCATGTCTCTGACAAGTGATGTTACTAGGACTGCAATATCTCTTCCAAATCTACTATGGATCTCATCAAAATTCGAGTCAGTCTGGGACAAAAAAGCAGAGTATACAACTATCTCGTCATTCACTCCGATCGATTTTAGTCTGAATGCCACTCCTTTGCAAAATGGAATGTCTGCATTTTTTGCCCTCGCATAGGCCTCTATGTCTTCTATTGTGACCATAAACAACAGAAAGTATGTTACTTGTATTTCTCTTTGAGATATGGCATGACTTTTGAGGCAAACTTGTCAATTGAGCCGAAATAGTTTGAGCCCCAGAATCTGATTACAAAGTGATTCACTCCTGATTTTATGAATCTCTCAAAGACAGGAATTACGTCGTCTGGAGTACCAACTGCAACAGATGATCGTGCTACTGCGTCTGGGATGGTCGTTGCAGCCTCTCTCATTTTGATGATCCAGTCTTGGTTTGACATGGAGTATTCTGTGAAATATTTCTTAAAATCAAATCCTTCTATCTGCTTTATGTTGTGAACACGCAGTATTTCTGGCTTGAAAAGTGACACCTTGACTGCCTCTTTCATTTTTGCCCATGATTCTTCTGCGTCTTCTGAAAAGTAAACATCGATATCGAGCGCGTACTGGAAGTTTTCTTGTTCTTCTTTCGTTCTACCATTTTCCTTCATTGACTTTTTAATTGTCTTTGCGTGATCTTCAAACAACTCCTGGGTGTATCCGATCGGTAACCAACCATCACCGTATTTGCCAGTCATTTGCAACGTGCGTTGACCGCCAGCTGCCATGTAGATGGGAGGATGTGGCTTTCTAATTGATTTTGCTTGAAGACATGCTTCTGTGAGCTGGTAGTACTTACCATTAAAGTTGACCCTGTGTTCTGGTGATGACTCATACAACAACTTGATTACTTGGAGCTGCTCTTCCCACTTGCTTACTGGGTTGTCAAATGGAATGTTGAACTCTTTGAGGTTTTGTGCTTCGCCTGCACCTATGCCGAGGGTTCCTCTACCCTTTGAAACTCTGTCCAGCGTGATTGAAGCAAGTGCAATGTTTGATGGATGTCTTCTGATTGCATCTGTGACACAAGTTCCCAACTCTACACGTTGCGTGGTAGCTGCAATCGCAGAAAGCATGACCCATGGATCCAGCACAGTTGCCTTGGACCACTGAGGTACATTGGAGTGATCCATGTACCAAATAGAATCATAACCGGTTCGGTCTGCCAAAAGACAGGCTGTCAGAATTTGGTCCTCACTAAATCCGGCCCTCGCAACATTGAGGCCGTTTTGAATTCCAAACTTTAACATCTTTTGAGACGTACATGTAGCCGTATTTAAGTTTAGAACTCGGTATAGTGTGGGGCTCGTATTCGTCCATCCTAACTATTGACTTTTGTTTTCGGTTTTAGTTAATTTAGGTTTCAGTGGACAAAAACTAGTTCGTAATTTACAATACAAAAAATAAATGATAAAAAAGGTGACTAAAGTCTACCTTCAACAATGTCCTTAAGACACTGTATGACATCCTCTTTGGTAACCGGGCGTGGGTTTGGATCCAAATGACCTCTGTCTGTCATAACCACATCTGCTGCCTGCTCCAGTGGGGCCTTTAGTGTCAGTCTGTCGAATTTGAGTTTCTGTACTATCTCCTTGAATTGTTCATAGAAGATTGACTTGTTGAATTTGTGTGCCACCGTGGTACATGATGACAGTGAGTATCCGTGTGGAACTCCCTCATTTGAAAACACATACGAAAGTGCATGTCCTAGTGTGGTAGAACAGTTACCAAATCCAATGCCTGAGAGCATCGAGCCGTATGGATAGTTTTCCGGCTTGTCGTTCATTATTGCATCATACAAAACTTCAAAGGCCTGCTTACACATCGTCCTTGTGAATTCGTTGCCAAGTTTGCTATCGTATCCTTCAGTTGCTTGTGCACATGCATCACAAACAGAGTTTTTGACGATTTGCTCTGGAGTTCCATCCATAAAGTATGCATCAACTATTGCCCTGTCTGCTAGGAATCTGTCTTCGCGTAAAAGCTTCTTTTTTCCATCGAATTTGAGAACACAGTAAGTAGTCATTTCTGCGCCCGTACCAAATGTAGTCGGAATGAGAATTTTTTCTAACTTCATTTCTGCTGCAGAATATTTTGCAACATCGAGTGAGCTTCCTCCCCCAAGGCCTATTACGCATGATGGGTTTTTTTGTTTGAATTCTTTTATGACTGCATTTACAGTCTCAATGGATGGTTCTGGTTCTACCTTGTCATATAGCATATAGTCTTTGATGCCCATCTTGCCGAGCCATTTTGCTGAAATCGGTGGGGGGGCAGTTGTCACTACTAGGGCGTTTCTTGGATATTCGGCTTCAGATAATGCGTTTTCACCAAAATGAATGATTTTTGGGATTTTTATTGTATGCATGTCTGGAATATTCCAATATCCTAATTATACCTTACAGGAAGAAATGACTTCGCCAACAAGTCTTGATGCAAGATGCGAGGTTGCGTAATTCAGATCGTGCGGGGGGCAGACCTCCATTATGTCCAAACCAATGATTCCTCTCTGGGATATTTTCTTAAGCAGGTACATCACGTCCAGACTTGAAAGCCCAAGCGGCACTGGAACTGAAACACCAGGTGCATATGCAGGATCAATACAATCCATGTCCAAGGAGATGTATACATTATTTTTAATGGTTCTAAGCAATGTCTCAGCTATCTGCGTTATGCCTTTTTCAACTATGTCTGCAGGGGTGATTACAAATAATTCGTGTTTTTTTATGTTGTTTGTTTCCTCTATTTCGGGACTTCGAATTCCAACAAGTGCACTTGATTTTGTGTCTATGTATGGCAATGAGTCAAAAACAGTCGAGCCGTAATAACTGCCCCTACTTCCGATCATGTCTGGATGGGCATCAAAGTAAACCAAAGATATTGGTCCCAACTTTTTGCCCAATGCCTTTATGATTGGAAACGTGTTGGAGTGATCTCCGCCGATCACCATTGGTATCTTGTCTCCTGCCAATTCATCAATGAGTGGTTCAACCTGATTTTTTCTGATATTACCATAATCAAAAATGTGCAAATTTGAAAGGCCGCTGGTCGTGGTTGCTAAGGATGTCGTTTTTTTGTGGGTGTATATGTCCATTTGATTTGAAATTTTACGTATGGTGTCTGGTGCCAGTGATGATCCTTTGCGGCTTGCATGGGAACCCATCTCGTCTGGTATGCCGATTACGATGATGTCTGAGCTGTCAAAATTTAGTGAGTTGGCCCAGCAAATTTTTCTCACTGTTTTTGTTTTTTTGTTTTTCAACTTGTGATGTGTTTGCAATCAACCTAATAAGAATAACTACTTTTTCCATGATGGGATCATAAATTAATAAGCAATCACAATAACGATGTGCAGTTGATCCAAAACAAGTCACAACTCTCCAACAATAAGACAAAGCATGCATTACAAATACTCGAAGCAGGACTTGAGGCTGCAAAACCTGCTCACTTTCTTTCCAAATATGTGACATACAATAAATTGGTTGGCATAGATGTTGCACTCACACAATTCAACAAAATCTACATTATTTCTGTTGGAAAATCTGCCGATTTGATGACAAAAAATGTTCACACAAAAATAAATTTGGATGGGGGAATTATAGTGATCCCGCAAACACACTCGAATGTGTTTTCCAATAAAAAATTCAAAATAATGCGGGCATCTCATCCGATACCAAATAAACAAAGTGTCACAGCAGCAAAATCGATAATTAGATTTTTGAAAAATACAAAAAAGGATGACTTGGTAATTTTTCTTATTTCTGGCGGTGCATCATCACTGGTGTGCCTGCCGTATGGCGTGACGCTAGGACAAAAACAAGTGCTTACGCAGAATCTGCTTAGGTGCGGCGCGACAATTTATGAAATCAACGCGTTGCGAAAACACCTCTCACTCATAAAAGGAGGCAAAATCTTAGAGTATCTCAACTGTACTGCAATTTCATATGTAATGTCAGATGTGGCAGGAGACGACCTTTCAACCATTGCATCAGGATTTACCTATTGCGATATGACCACATACGCAGACTGCATGAGAATCATTACAAAATACGGATTGACAAACAGAATTCCAAAAAACATACTAAAACACATCCAACTGGGCATGCAAGGAAGAATTCCAGAAACGCCAAAAAAACCAAAAATACCAAACTATGTCGTCGCATCAAATAAGGACTGCATCAAGGCGATGGTAAATCAAGCAAAAACACTTGGGTACAAAACAAAGACGCTATTTCCAATTTCTGGCGACGTAAAATCTGTAGCAAACAAGATCTCAAAAAATCTCCCAAAACAAAAACAATGTCTTATCTTTGGTGGCGAACCAACAGTAAAAGTGACTGGAAAGGGAAAAGGCGGAAGAAACCAAGAACTCGTTTTACAAATCATGAAGAGAATCAACCCCAAAACCATTGTGGCTTCTGTAGGAACCGATGGAATAGATGGAAATACAAAGTATGCTGGCGCAATCTCTTATTTTGCTGCGACAAAAGCTGAAATAGAAAACTATCTAAAAAACAACGACTCTAATTCGTTTTTTAAAAAACATGGAGGTCTGATAAAAACTGGTCCGACTCACACAAACCTGATGGATATAGGTCTAGCTCTTACATTATAGCATTTTAGTTGCAATGTTGTCTTTTGGCTCTATTTTCTCGTAAACAAACTTCAAGCTTCTTTGCGTTGCAAATAGGTTTATGAAATATTTTCTATGCTCAGCTAATTGGTCTTGAGATTTTTCATCTCCACTCAAATGCTTGATCATCTCATCGGAGTCTAACATGATCTTTACAGTGTCGCCGTTTTTTATGATGAACACTCCAATCGACCAAAATAACCCTACATGTAATGCGATGTACTTTGATTGCACATTGGTGACCTTTTCTAAGAAAATATCTGCATGATCTCTGAACTGTTCTTTTGTTTCACCATCTGTTTTGATCACCCAACATATCCTCTTGGAATTCCCATCTGAGTAGAAAACATGTTCCATTGTCAATCAAAAGCGCTCCGTTTGTCTATATAATTTGAATTCAGGTCTGAATAACCAAACAAAAAACATACCACTGATGCAAAAATCCTTTGTATTCTTTACAAAGATGGTTGAC
Organism: Candidatus Nitrosotenuis sp.; assembly: GCA_037439825.1. Classification (GTDB taxonomy): domain Archaea; phylum Thermoproteota; class Nitrososphaeria; order Nitrososphaerales; family Nitrosopumilaceae; genus Nitrosotenuis. The sequence goes on from JBBIVI010000006.1 coordinate 7,206, forward strand.
GAACTAGTGCAGTTCTCAGACTCTGATCCCGAGCTTGCAGAAGGCATCAAATGGCTTGACGTGCAGGCACAAAAAAAGGGAATCTCGTTTTATGAAATGGTATTCCAAGTACTGTACAAGCATGATGTCTCGATGAAAGCAAAGCAGTGGTTGAACTCTAGAAACTAGTCGACTAATTCGCTTGCCTTTTTGAATTCAACTCTGTGTTTCCCTGGAATTACTTTTATTCTTGGTTCGATCTTCGGTTTTGTCTTCTTTTGTTTTCCCGTAGTCGTCCCATTTGATCCAAACCATGATTTGGTTTTTTGCTTATCATAATTAATTACTGTCGCAGATCGATTGGCTTGTACTCGCATCCCTGCGGACCGCAATACTTGCCAACGTATGTGGCCTTTGGTCTGTATAGAACCGGTTTTGGTGCAGCACGCGCAAACTTTTCTTCAATTACATGCGCAGCCCATCCAGCAATACGTGATATTGCAAAAATTGGTGTGTTGAGATCCGGTGGTATCTTTAGCATGTAATACAATGATGCACTGTACAGATCAACATTTGGGTAAATGTCGATTCCTTTTTGTTTTTTCATCTCACGAATGGTAGTCTCCTCTACAATCTCTGTGATGTCGTACCACGGCTGTCCGGTTTTTTTAGCAAGTTTTTTTGATAACTCCTTTAGCACCTGAGCTCTTGGGTCGTAGGTCTTGTAGACTGCATGTCCCATTCCCATTATCTTTTCGCCTCTTGCTAGTCTTTCCTTAACCCAAGATTCTGCATTATCTGCTGTTCTGATCTCAAGAAGCATCTTCATGACCTCGTGGTTTGCCCCACCGTGCAAGGGCCCAGAAAGTGCACCAATTGCGGCACTGACTGCTGAATACATATGTGCTCCAGTTGATGCTACCTCTCTTGCTGCAAACGTGGATGCGTTAAATGTGTGGTCTGCATGCAAAATAAGGCAGATGTCAAAGATCCTCTCAGTTTCCGCATCTGGTTTTTCGCCTACAAGCATGTGTAAAAAGTTGGCAGCATGACTCAACCTTGGATCTGGATCAACTATGTCTTTTTGAGTTCGAACTCGCTCCCAGCTAGCCACAATGGTTGGCATCTTTGCTATTAGGCTGATTGCACTCTGGTAGTTGATCTCCTCCTCATTTGAGCCCTTGTCGTAGTAATACCCTGCAAGTGCGACTACGAATGCCTGGAGCATTACCATTGGGTCTGCATTTTTACGCCAGTTTCGCATGTTGGACTGCATTTGGCGCGGCATATCGCGTGCCTCAATGAGTCTCTGCTTAAAGTCCTCCAACTGTGCCCTAGTTGGCAGATCGTCATTTAACAACAAGTAGGCTGTCTCCTCAAAGGTAGAGTTTTTTGTCAAATCCAAAATGTCGTAGCCGCGATAAATCAGCTTGCCACGTTCTCCATCTATGTCGGATATCTTGGTATCTGCAACCTCGATGTCTCGCAGTCCTATGTTTTTTGTCTCCAAATCGGTATTTTTGCTCAAAATTTGTCTAATAAGTTTTCTACCACTTTATGACGTTTGAATGTATGGTTGACAAGCCTGATGATGCCTTAGTTTAGTAAACAGTCTAATATTGCAAAGCTTCTCACTATAGTCTTGTTTTTCACTCTAAATCATGAGTCAAGCAGAACGTGAATTTATGAAGCAGATAGATGAGCTTGTTCTTGGTGCTTCGCCTCAAACTCTCCAAAAGCTTGCAGAAATAGACAGAAAAACACAGCTTAGCGGAACTAGTTTCTATGATATTTACTCGTCTCTTCCTGACGAAGACAAAAAACAAATTTTAGTGTCAGAGCAATTTTCAAAAAAGAAATAATTTTGTTTAAATATAGTGCCAAATCAGGCCGCATGTGGCTGCCACAAAAAAATCAAAATCTACAAAACCTGCAAAAAAGATAATCTGTCTTTCACACATGGAAGACGCAGACGGAATAAGCTCTGCTGCCCTGATTCGCCAAGCGTTTGGCGGCGATACTATGCTTGTTGATTATCCGGGAATGATGCCAGCAATTGAGGCCCTTGCAAAAGATGAAAAACTCAAGGCGTTGTTCATATGTGATCTTGGTCTGAGCAAAAACAACCAAGAAAGATTTGTCGAGATCCTATCGGAACTTAGGAAGAAAAAGGTGGCAGTTACATACATTGATCATCATGACATTGATCCTGAAATTATCAAAAAACTCCAAAAAACCAAAGTCAAAGTAATACATGATGTAAGCGAGTGCACATCTGTTCTTGCATATGATGCTTTTAAATCAAAACTCAATGATCACGCATCATTCATTGCTGCGTGTGCTGCAATAACTGACTACATGGAGGACAGGCCAAAGGGTGCCAAGCTTTTGCAAATCTATGACAGGCAATTTGCGTTGATTTCTGCAACTGTACTCACATACAATATTGTGGGACACCAAAAGGATCCTGATTATTTGTTGTATCTCGTCGAGATCCTAAGTGAATCAAAGTACCCACACGAGATTCCAAACTCATTTGAGTTTGCACAAATCCAAGTTGAAAAGCTTGCAGGCATGATTGAAAAAGTCAAAAAATCTCTAAAGACTATGAAGAATCTTGGCTACATGGAGATAACAGATGCAGGTGCAAGCGGAGCAGTCAATTTTGTTTTAGGCCTTTCAGGAAAAGATGTCGGTGTGGCATACAAAGAACGAATAGACCATGGCATCTATGCGGTTTCAATTAGGGGATCCAAGTCATGCAAAATACACTTGGGCAGACTGGTAAATTCGCTTGCCCAAGAGTTTGGTGGCTCAGGAGGAGGACACGACAAGGCATGTGGTGCAGTAATTCCAAAAGACAAGATATTGGCATTCATCAAGGAATTTAATTCAAGACTCAATGAGAAGTAAATTCTACTATTGCGTCTATTTCTACAGTGGAGTTTAGCGGAAGGCTTGTGACACCAACCGCAATTCTGGAATGTTTTGCCTTTTCTCCAAATATCTCGAAGAAGAGATCTGATGCGGCATTGATTACTTTGGGCTGTTCAGCAAATTCCGGGGCCGAGTTCACAAAGCCGGAGACGCGGATGATCCTTGTTATCTTATCGAGGCTCCCAAGGTTTGCCTTAAGCTGCGCTAAGATGTTGATTGCGCAAAGCTTTGCAGCACCCTGAGCTTCTTCTATTGTCCTTTCTGTAGGTACCTTGCCTGTGATTTGGACTTTGCCATCGTTCATTGGTATTTGCCCTGAGACAAAAGCTAGATTTCCAGAAATTACAACCGGGACATAAGAGCCTGCGGGCTTTGGTGGCACAGGCAATACAATGTTTAGTTCCTTTAAGCGGTCTTCGCTCATATGTACACAAAATATCTGTCTGTTTTTATTTTTTCAGCCAGCATCTCTGGCTAATTTCTGCTAGCTGTTGATTTTGAGGTGGATAAGCTCGCCTTTGTGCGAGTCGGAGTGGTAAATCAATTTTGGATGGTTGCCTTTTTGCTCAAGGTAGCTTTCAATTAACATGGCCCATGGTAACGAGTGTCCGCTGTTTATTTTAGACTCTAAAATTATGTTGTTTGTTTTTTGGTCATACTGCAGTCTTCCAGAACAAGTCATCTCTAAAGTAGAATTGACTATGTCAAGGATTTCTTCAAGTGGTTTGTCCTTTAGTGAGACACCATTCTTCTCAAGGAATCTGACAAAATCTACGAATTTGACTTTTGAGCTCAAAATTGAGTGCAACGCAAATCCGAGGCCGTTTTCATTAATGATGTTAATTATCTTGCAGACTTCGAGTGCCTGGCTTTTTGTCATCTCTGAGAGATTGTCTATCTTAAGTGCGGTCTTCCATATTTGTGAGAACAACCTTGCCTGGTTTCCACCAAGAATGTCTGTTGCAGTAAAGATGGCGCCCTTTCCATTTGTGCCGTCTATTAAAAACAACTCAGTGTCATCAAAAATAAAGCAGTTCTGTGTGATTTCAGATGATCTAATTTTTACGCCGTCTGGGATCATCCTAAATGACTCACTACCAATTACCTGTGTTGGAACAATGAGTCTGACTTCGAGGTCTCGTCTGAGAACCGCAAGCAGTTCTTCTTTGCATTCGGCCAAAATACTGAGGCCCCAAGAGTCTGCCATGATGTGGATTGAAGATCTTGCACCATCTATCATCACCCTAAGCTGATTTACAACGTAATTGGAATGCAAGTGAAAGTATCTTTTTTCTTCTGCACCGCGCGCTTTCTTGCTTTCCTCACTTATATTTTTTAATTTTGAAACGAGGGTGTTCATGGCCTCTACTTTGTTTATCTGCTCGTGGACTATCTCATCAAATGCATCTTCTGGGGCAATCGCTGTACACATCACAGGCTTGCTCTTTGAAAGTATGGCCAGCTTTTTTTGCTGTAGCTTTAACAAAACCGCGTAGACTTTGGTTCTTGGTAATTCTGCATAGTAAGCTACCTCACTTGCAGAAATTGTACCACGTGTGATCAAAGTCACATATGCGCGAGCCTCATACTTTGAAAGTCCAAATTCCTCCAAACTAACAGTTAGTTCTTGCTCTCTTCCCATGGTGTCGATTCTGAGATTCTTAGGTAAGATCAATTGTCAATTTCATTGAACAAAACCTAGAAAAAACTGTCACTGCTGGGTGATGTTACTGTGGTTAAACCAAAACACGTGACACCGTTCTAATAAACCAAATCTAGGTTTGTGATCAGGACATGGTCGCAAGCTCGGTGTATGTAAACGAAAGTATGCGGATTCTTCCAAACCCATACGCATTATCGATTAAACCACGATTGGAGTATTGCCTTTATCTGGTTGATGTTATTTTGGGAAAACTTCAAAAAAGATACGAAGTTGTTAGGAACTCTAATGCAGAACTTTATTCCCAAGAAGATGTATCAATTCAATTCAAAAAACAAATCGACACAGAAGCCGGTCTTTTGTGCGCAATAGAGATACTAAAGATGGTCAAAACTAGGCTCAAATCAATAACTCAACTAAGCAACATAGCAGAAAGTGTGTCCCCTCTTGTTTCCCCCATACGCATAGTCAATTCTAGTTTTTACTCTAATGTGCCACACGACCACGACCTCATTGAACTATCAACTACTTTGGGCAGCATAGTGATGGATTCGGGGTGTCTTGCTGAAGCCAAATTTGACTTTAAGCAGACCAACCTCGAATCCACACAAATCCTAGATGAAGTAAATTTGATAGTTGAATCTAAAATTCGCAAGCAGTATCCTCAACTAAATTTCTAGGAAGGACAGCCATCATGAAATCCTTTGAAGCGCACGGCTTTGAAAAAGACCTAGACAAGGTACGCCATCTTTCCACCCTGGTAAAAAATAGGATCTTAGAATCAAACCCAAAATACGAGCGTAAAATACAAAATCTCACAGAAGAGGAACTTGAAGACCTTGATTATGTACTGTCTTTGGCAGAGAATGTGTTGATAAAATACCAGCACAAAACCGAAGCCCAAATAATTCTAAAAGAGTTTGTAGCACTAATACGAAACTGGACCTCGTCACTAAATGAGATAAACGACGAAATCCAGGAAATGCTAATAGCCGCGCAGTCATCTGTCTCAGAAATAAAGACTGCCCAAAACGACGTATCTTCAAATTTCTCTATTGGCAACAAAAAAACCCAAGAACACTTAACACAAGGTAGAATAAATTTAACAAAATCTGTTACACCTGTTTACACACAGGGATACCAACAAAGTCCTCAAGTCCAATACGAACAGGTAGTGTAAGATGAGTCTAGCGCCTCAAGAATTAGAAAACAATGCAAGCAAGTATGCTTCTGATGCAATCCGACTTGATTCCCAAGGTGCACGTGGCATGGCAATTGCAAACTACCAAAAAGCAATCGATTCACTTGTCAAGTTAATCCAGTTATATCCCGACAACAAGCTAAACAAAATTTACACTGAGCGATGTCGTGCCTATGAAAACAGAATCAAAGCGTTACAGATGACTCATGGTGTGGACTTGGAGCCAGCAGTCGACCCCAACGCATCTCCTGCTGAACAAAAGGCGCAACTTGAAAAGAAAAAGGACGAAGATGATTTTGACGAACTTATAATGAAAGAAAAGCCAGACGTAAGCTGGAACGAAGTAATCGGTCTGGATGATGCAAAGAACGCTCTTCGTGAGTCAATCGTATTTCCAACAGAAAGACCAGACTTGTTTCCACTTGGCTGGCCACGCGGTATACTCTTGTACGGTCCTCCGGGATGCGGAAAGACTATTCTGGCTGCTGCTACTGCAAACGAAATTGATGGCTACTTCATAGTAGTTGATGCACAATCAATGATGAGCAAGTGGCTTCGTGAGGCAGAAAAAAATGTCTCCAAGATCTTCAAGATGGCTCGAGGATATGCGGAAAAAGAAAAAAAACCAGTGATATTATTTATCGATGAAATTGACTCGCTTTTAGGCAACAGGAACTCCGAAGTAGGAGGCGAGGTAAGAACTAAAAACCAATTCCTAACAGAAATGGATGGGATCAATGGAAAAGGCAAGGCGATTAAGCTGTACGTAATTGGTGCTACAAATAAACCATGGAGTCTTGATATGCCATTTTTGCGAAGATTCCAAAAAAGAGTCTATGTCCCACTTCCGACACTTGAGGCAAGAGAAAAGCTCTTTGAGCTTTACACAGGACCGCTCAAAAAAGATGAGAGAATAAGACCTGCTGAGCTTGCAAAGATCTTTGATGGCTACAGCGCAAGCGACATCAAAGACGTCTGCCAGGGCGCACAACTGAAGGTAGTAAATGAACTCTTTAGCAGCCCAGACTATCACGAACCAGTTGCAGGAGAGATACCAACCCAACCAAGAGATCTAACTATGTCGGACTTTAGAGAGATAATGTCTAGAAGAAAACCAAGTGTTACAATGGACATGATCCGAGCTTACTACAAGTGGAGCGAGCAGTTCAAAGCTCTCTAAACCAATCTGCGATCAACACCTATATTATCCTGAAATTACTTCACCCCCTTGCCAAGAGATTAAGATCAAGGTGGGTATGGAGCAGGGGCAGACGCTACTACATCATGGCAAAGCTAGACCCAGTCAAGATTCATGGATTATTCGGCAAAAACAGACAGGCGGCCTTACAAACAAAACCATAGCTGACACCATGAAGATATCACAGAGGTGGGTGCAGGTATTGTGGTCCAGATACAAAAAGACCGGAACTATTCCTGTTCTGGCAAGACCAGAAGGCCCGTTTCTGTCACTGCCCAAGAAAAGGAACTGATCTGCAAGGCATGGAGGGAAAACGATTCTCCCTGTGCCGTAATTCTGGAGAAAATACTGGACTCCAAATACGCAAGACATATTCCCCCCATAACAGGATATACACGCAGTATTAAAGCAGATGAGCCTTGCATCAGATGAGCCCAAAAAGCAGCACCGCAAAAAGTGGATCAGATACGAGAGAACCTACTCCAACTCGCTGTGGCACACCGACTGGAAGTACCTGGACGGCAAGGGATGGTTCATTGCATACCTTGATGACGCATCTCGGTTTGTAGTGTCATACGGCCTGTTTGATTCTGCAACGTCAGAGAATGCAGTTGCCATGCTCAAAAAAGCCATACAAAGATACGGAAAGCCTGCTGCCATTCTCTCTGATCGTGGTTCGCAGTTTTATGCAACAGAATCAGAGGAAAAGATAAAAGGCGTCACGCTGTTTGAAGAGTTCCTAATACAGCAGGGAATCAGACATAGCCTGGCAAGGGTCAGACATCCGCAGACAAACGGAAAGATAGAGAAATGGTTTGATACCTTCGAGAGGAAGATCAAATTCTTTTCCTCAATAGACGAATGCGTATCCTGGTACAACAACATAAAGCCCCATGGTGCACTCGATCTGAAGACGCCGGTTAAGGCTTATTACGAGAAGATGCCACAACTTGATGCGTTGATGGATCCTTCATTGTTAGAGAGGGAGGGCTCTTCCTAATGCGAAATCATTTCGGGAAACAACAATCTGCGATCAACACCACAAAAACTTAAATCCCCAACCAAATCCACTTTTCGAGGGTCACAATTTCGATAAAAAAAGCCCAGTATGCAAACAAACACGGAAAGCTAATTTTAGCTGACGGCACCGTCTTGAACGGCAAGGGCTTTGGTTATCCAAAGGCCGTATTTGGCGAACTTGTCTTCAATACTGGGATGGTCGGTTATACAGAAACGCTTACGGATCCGTCTTATGCAGGCCAGATTCTTACGCTCACATATCCACTAATTGGTAACTATGGCGTTCCTGACCCGAAAGCAAAAGACGAGTCTGGCATACCAAAATACTTTGAATCCGATAGAATCCAGGCTCGCGGCCTTGTGGTGCACCAGCTCTCAGAAATCGCAAGTCACTGGAACCTTGCGATGACTTTGGATGAGTGGCTGTACAAAGAAGGCGTTCCAGGAATCTCTGATATAGATACTAGAAGTCTTACAAAAAAACTCAGAACGAGCGGAGTCATGATGGCAGCACTTGTGGTCTCTGATACAGAAATCGATGTTAGCGCAATCAAAAAACAACTCGCGGAGGCAAAACCATACGTTGCAGACGAATTCATGGACCAAGTTTCAACAAAATCTGTTCAGACATACGGTGCGGAATCTGACTGTGTCGTAGTGATTGATACCGGAGTCAAAAACGCAATATTGAGAAACGTACGAGATCTAGGTTACAAGGTAGTCAGGCTTCCATGGGATGCAACAATCGACCAAATATTGTCGTACAAACCAAAGGGCGTGGTACTTAGCAATGGCCCAGGGGATCCAGAAAAATGCCCGCAAACAATTCAGACTGCAAAACAACTAATCGACAAAGACATCCCGACTCTTGGAATATGCCTTGGTGCACAAATTATCGGCCTTGCAGGAGGTGCCACAACTTACAAACTCAAGTACGGCCACAGGGGCCAAAACAAATCATGTCGCAACTTGGAAAACAACCAAGTCTATGTAACAAGTCAAAACCACGGATACTGCATAGATCCAAACTCACTCAAAAACACAGATTTTGATTTATGGTTTACAAACACTGACGACAACACCGTAGAAGGAATAAAACACAAAAACAAAAAGATCATCGCAGTCCAGTTCCATCCAGAAGCTTCGCCAGGGCCATATGATTGCAAATATGTCTTTGAGGAGCTTGACCATTTGATAAAGGGGGGAGATTCTAATTCGAAATGAGAGTTTGAAAAAAATTCTATTGCTTGGCAGTGGGGCGTTGAAAATCGGAGAAGCAGGCGAAAGTCGCAAAAACGACCGCTAATTCGACTACTCCGGAAGTCAATGCCTCAAAGCAATAAAAGAAGACGGCCTCAAAAGTGTGCTAATTAACCCAAACATCGCAACAATTCAGACCGACACACGATTTGCAGACAAGGTGTATTTGCTGCCAGTTACTCCAGAGTATGTCAGCTCGATTATCGAATCTGAACGACCTGACGGAATAATGCTCGGCTACGGAGGACAGACTGCGTTAAACTGCGGAGTAAAACTTGCAGAGATGGGAATACTTGAAAAATATGGCGTAAAGGTTCTTGGCACACAAATTCCGGGAATTCAAAGGACTGAAGACCGTCAACTATTCAAAGACTCTATGGTGGAGTGTGGTGTACCTATACTCAAAAGCAAGACGGTCACGTCGGTTGAGGGTGCAAAAAAGGCAGCAGAAGAACTTGGATATCCAGTAATAATTAGAGTCGCCTACACGCTTGGCGGAAAAGGAGGAGGTGTGGCTTACAACGAAATTGAACTACATGAAATAGTGGAACGTGGTCTAAACGCAAGCCTTGTGCACCAAGTCCTAATCGAGGAGTACATAGGCCACTGGAAGCAAATCGAGTACGAGGTCATGCAGGACTATGAAGGAAACAATGTTATTGTGTGCAACATGGAAAACGTACTTTCAATGCGTGTCCACACAGGCGACAACATTGTAGTTGCACCATCTCAGACAATTGACAACCACGAATACCATATGCTACGTTCTGCCGCACTTCGGGCCACAAAACATGTTGGCATAATTGGTGAATGTAACATACAGTTCGCACTAGAACCAAACTCTGACAGGTATGTTGCAATTGAGATAAACCCAAGACTTTCAAGATCATCTGCTCTTGCAAGCAAAGCAACAGGATATCCACTCGCATACATGTCTGCAAAAATAGGTCTAGGTCACACGCTGCCGGAGCTTGTTAACTCTATTACAAAAACCACTACTGCGTGCTTTGAGCCATCGCTGGACTATATAGTCTGCAAACACCCACGCTGGGATTTTGGCAAATTTGAGCTTGCAAACAGAAAACTCGGTCCCACAATGAAGTCGGTTGGCGAGGTAATGGCAATAGGCCGAACATTTGAAGAATCACTACAAAAAGCAATCAGGATGTTAGATATTGGCAACGATGGCCTTGTCTTGAATCGTGCAAATGGAAAAACCTACGACGTTGAAGATATAGAAGATCATCTGCTAAAACCAGACGACCAAATTCTGTACTATGTTGCAGCTGCACTCAAAAAAGGAATATCTATTGAGAAAATCCAAAAACTATCAGCAATCGATCCATGGTTTATCGAGAAAATAAAAAAAATTGTAGACGTGGAATCTGATCTAAAAGAAAAACAATTAGATGCAGAATTAATGCGTCGTGCAAAACACTTGGGATTTTCAGACAGACAAATCAGCCGAGCAAAACAAACAGACGAGATGGAGGTTCGCAAACTCAGAAAAGAAATGGGAATAGTACCGGTAGTCAAACAAATTGACACTCTTGCAGCAGAATGGCCTGCAAAGACCAACTACTTGTATATCACATACGGTGGCATAGAAAATGACATCAAGGTAGGATCAGAACAACGAGGGGTGATCGTTCTTGGTGCAGGCCCTTACAGAATAGGAAGCAGCGTAGAATTCGATTGGGGTACAGTAAACATGGTGTGGGGTTTGCAAGAAAATGGAGAAAGTAATGTCATAGTTGTCAATTGTAACCCAGAAACTGTTTCAACCGACTATGATATATGTAGCAGGCTTTACTTTGAGGAACTTACACTAGAAAGAATCCTCGATATTGCAGAATTTGAAAACCCAAAAGGAATGGTCACATCTGTAGGGGGGCAAACGGCAAACAATCTGACACCAAAACTTGCAAAATCAGGAATTAATCTACTTGGAACTTCGGCCGAAGACGTAGACAGAGCCGAGGATCGCTCAAAGTTCAGCAGAGTCCTTGATCAATTACACATAATGCAACCGCCGTGGCAGGCGTTTTCCAACTTTGTTGAGGCAAAGTCATTTGCAGCCAAGGTCGGCTACCCAGTTCTTGTGAGGCCTTCGTATGTGCTCAGTGGTGCTGCAATGAAGGTCGTCTGGTCACAAGAAGAGCTTACAAAATATGTTGATGAGGCTACATTGCTTTCGCCAGATCACCCTGTAGTTATAACAAAATTCATGTTAAATGCACTCGAAGTCGACGTCGACGGTGTCTGCGATGGCAAAAATGTGATCATTGGGGCAATAGTTGAACATATTGATGCAGCAGGAGTCCATTCTGGAGATGCTATGATGGTGATCCCACCTTGGAGACTATCAAATAGACACGTTGAGACGATTACTGATTACGCAAACAAAATAGCCAAATCGTTTAACATCAAAGGGCCGTTTAACCTACAGTTTCTAATTCATAACGACCACGTGTATGTAATTGAGCTAAATATACGTGCATCACGCTCGATGCCGTTTGTTTCAAAGCTAATCAAGACAAATCTTATCAATCTTGCAGCACGAGCAGTACTTGGAAAAGAACTACCAAAAATTCCTCAAGATAAATGGAAGAGAACACACATCCACGGTATCAAAGTACCACAGTTCTCATTTATGCAGCTTGATGGTGCAGATATTGTCTTAGGTGTTGAAATGCAATCTACTGGAGAGGCGGCATGTTTTGGTGACAGCTTTTATGATGCACTATCAAAAGGATTGATATCAGTAGGATACAATCTACCAAAACAAGGAACTGCACTTGTGACAATCGGGGGTGCAGAAAACAAAGAAAAACTCAGACAAACTATGGCGATGCTAAAGAATCTGGGCTTTAAAATTCTGGCAACGGAGCACACTGCAGAATTTCTATCAAAAAAACACATCGCAGACGTACAAATCGTTCACAAGATTTCAGAACCGGAACGAAAACCAAACATTGCGGATCTACTTTATGAAAGAAAAATCAACTTTATCATTAACATTCCCTCCACTTCTACTTTGGAAAAATATATCGGTATGCTATATGACGAATACCAGATAAGGAGAAAGGCAACGGAGCTTGGAATTCCGGTTCTGACGACCACTGAGCTTGCAGAATCGTTCATCAAGACACTTGAGTGGCTGCATAACAACGAGACTACAAAAAAACCACTAGAGCCATACGATCCAATCTAAATTACGTGAGACAAAAGTGTCTCGTCACCAATTATGGTGCCATCAAGTGTGACTATTCTGGCGGATGAGTTATTCTTTATTTTTTCAATGATGGGTGAAATCGATTTTCTATATGACTTCTTTTTCGTTGCGTAGAAATATCGATTAAAAGACGGTACTATGGTAATTTCAAGATATCCAGATGCAGAAGGAAACAGGTTTTCCTTTTTTGTTTTAATTGAAACCCACACTCTTTGGCCATTTAGAATCGAATCCTCGTCAAAAAATACGGGATGTATGTGGCCCATTATTATTTTGTCTACGTGCGAAAAATTTTCCGTAGGCATCGTGTGACCGTGTGTAAGCAAAGAGTTTTCCAACACCATTCCAAGTGAGCTAATCAACGTAATTTCTTCCGGAACCAAACGTGAGATGTTTGAATCATGATTGCCTGGTATCAATACGACGTCAGTTTTTTCTGAAATTTTGCGCAAAAACTCTGGAACCTCATTCCATTCATTCTTTGATATTCTGCTGATACCTGATTTTATGTCTCCAAGCAGTATTAGGTCGTCAGGTTTTTGTGATTCTATGATTGAGGAGATTTTTTGTATCGATTCATTCAATGTAGTGTTTTTTCCAACAAAGATCTTGTTTTCAGCTAGGCTGCTTTCAAATCCAATGTGCAAGTCAGTGACCACGAGATGTCGTTTTTGTCCTTCCAGAAGTAATGCTGGCTCCCCTTGCACCATCTTTGTTACAATCATCAAAAATATACGATAGATTTTGAATTAAATTCTTGTGGCAAAAAAAGAAAAAGCATCCTTAATCATATCTGAAAAAAGAGTCAAGTTACACATCTTTGAGCCAAGTCAAAGACAGATATGGACTGTGGTGGGAATGGGCAAAGAATACTGGCTTGCACCTGAATTCGATTACTGTTCATGCGAAGGATATTACTTTGGCAAGCTAAAAGGCAAAAAATCATGTTATCATTTGGAATCGCTTAGAATGGCACAAACACAACACGATGTAGAAGTAATTAGGTTCTCAGATGATGAGTATTTTGATTTTTTATCAAGTTTGATCTTTGAACTCTAGTTCAGTTGATTAATCTAGTTTGTTAAATGTCTGATCAATTTCTTCATCGTCAGTCCAAATATCAAGCTGAACCCACAATGGGAGATGATCTGACATTTGGTATGTAAATGATTTCTGCGTCATGTTTTGATAGTATTCTTTTGGAAACAAAGCGCGCCAATCGTCTTGGTAAAAGTCTATGACTCCAGCGTCTTTATGTTCTTGGTGTATTTTGGATAGTAAAGAATCTGGTCGTAACGTTTGTCTTTTGCAAGATTTGTTCCATGATCTCCCACTAGCTCAGCTGGCATTTGTAGCCCTTTACTTGTTATTGCTTTGTATAGTTCGTCGTCGATTGCTGGAATGTTGAAATCCCCCATAACGATG
>JBBIVI010000007.1:0-19632 GCA_037439825.1 Candidatus Nitrosotenuis sp.
ACACACGAACCGACAAATGTCTGTAGCGTAGTCTTGTCCGCAGTAGTAATTCCAAGGCCGCCCATTGGAATTTCTAAAATGTTGGACTCTTGCTCATGTTTTGTAAAGCTCAATTATTGCTTCTCCCGTAATATATCATCAAGCAACGCATCAAGTTCCGAGTTGGAGCCTCCCACCGGATATGCCTGCGTGTCCTCTTGATTTACAGTTGCGCCGTTACCAGAATCTGACTTGCTTGAATGATTTGTGAGTAGTTTTCTTGCATCATCTGGATTTTGCATTATAATCATGTGCAGTTTTGTACCGGTTGATTTTCCGACAAGCTCTACGTCGGCTATTACTGCATGCTCGATAGGATTTATGACGTCTTTGACCGAGGTGCTGATCAACGAGGGCAGCTCGTCGTTTGTATAGTTTGGCGTTGACAGATCGACTCTGAAACCTGTTCCATTTGAGAGGGCGTTGAAAAATGAACCGGTCATTATGTTTGCTACTTCTTGGATTGCCGAGGCCCCCATCTCATCAATTTCGCAGACATCGTTGACGCAAAGCAATTTTGCAGCAATTTTCTTTGCGTGTTTTTGCTGTATTGTGTAGAGTATCTCTATGTGTGTATCACCTTTACCGTTTAGTCTTACCGCACACATTTTGATCTCGTCTGGATCAAGTCGGATGTTTTTGATGTTTGCTATGCAAAAGATCTGGATGTCGTGGCCTATCGGCTCATTTAGAAGTGTAGACAAAGCTCCCGACGTTTTTGCAGTTATGTACTGATCAAAAATGTGTGTAAGTTTTCGAGCCTCTTCTGAGCTTAGGGAGATCATTGTACTCATCAGTATCACCTAAACCAACAGTGCCGGATCAAGAATTAATGCAACGCTTCCATCTCCAAGTATGGTTGCGTTGGTGAAAAGATCCGATGAATGCGCTTCGTTTCCAAGTCGTTTAATTACAATTTCTTGTTTTTTGTCATACGAGTCAACTACGAGTCCGTATGGCTTTCCACCCTTGTCCACAATGACGACTGTGATCTTGTCGCCAGAGCTTGGTTTATTTTCTTCAATGCCGAGTAATTTTGCTACGCGTACAAGCGGCACTACCTGTTCGCGTAATACGATTGCCTCTTGGCCGTGGACACTCTTGATTTGATTCGAGTCCACCACTACCGTTGTAGATATACTCGATAGTGGTAGAACGTACTTGTCACCTGACACATTTATGAGTAGTCCTCCTATGATTGAAACGCTCAGAGGTATGGTCAACAGCATTGTAGTGCCTTTGCCTTTTTGAGTCGTTATCTTGACGCTGCCGCCGACGTTTTCTACTTGGGTTATCACAACGTCCATTCCGACGCCCCTGCCCGAGACATCGGTTACTTCTTTTGCGGTGGACAAACCAGGTGTGCCAAGAAGATCTATTGCCTCCTCGTCTGAGAGCTTGTTTGCTTCGTCTTCGCTGAGAATCTTCTTTTCTACCGCTTTTGCTCTCAGCCGATCCAAGTCGATGCCCCTTCCATCGTCTTCTATTTTGATTGCCACTTGATCTCCTACGCCGTATGCCGTTAATCGTATGGTTCCGGTGGTAGGCTTGCCTGCTTGGGTCCTTTCTTGCGGTGGCTCTATTCCGTGGTCCACGCAGTTTCTTAGAATATGCAAAAGTGGATCGGTTATCGCATCAAGCACTGTTCTGTCAAGCTCAATGCCAGAGCCATCCATGATGAGGTTAACCTCCTTTCCTAATGCTGCCGATGTATCCCTAACTAGCCGTGTGAATCTGCTAAATATCTGATCAATTGGAACGAGTCTTAGCTTCATTGACTGATACTGCAAGTCTGTGATCAGCCTGTCAAGCTCCATTCTTACTTGGTGTGATTCGTCTGAGCCTTTGTTGGCAAGTGTTTGTTCAAGCCTCATCTTGGCTATTACCAGCTCTCCTACAAGGTTTACAAGTGAATCAAGATCTGACATCTTTACACGAATTGTTGGCGATTTGGTGCTGTTTGAGGACTCTGTTGTTGCCATCTGTGTGTCGTCTGGGTGCTCAAGCATGTGAAGATACGGCTTTAGATCCACCTTTTTTTTTTCGTCGCCAATCATCTCCTTTAGGAGGTCGATGCACTTGAAGAGGGCACTTGCCAGATTCGGCGTCAGCTTTGCCTGGCCCTTACGTATGCTATCGAAGATGTTTTCAATGTTTTTGCAAAGCTCCCTTGTGTCATCATAGCCCATCGTGGCAGACATTCCCTTGATGGTGTGCGCTGATCTGAATATCAGGTCTAAATGTTCGCGGTTGTCTGGCTCTTCCTCAAGTCTTAGCAGCGCCTCGTTGATTGTCTCCACATGCTCCAGTGCCTCGGAAACATACATTTCATGATAGTTATTCTGTGACAAGTCTTTCCACCTCTTCAATTATTGTAGGTGCGATCTTTTCTGGGGGCAGGAGCATGTCTACTGCATTCAGCTCGCACGCTGCTTTTGCCATTCCAAATACAACCGATGACTGCTCGTCTTGTGCGATCGTCTTTCCACCTCTTCTTTTTATCGTCTTCATTCCAAATGCGCCATCGTGGCCCATCCCTGTGAGTGTAACTCCGATGGTATTGGCGCCAAAGAGCTCTGCAGCAGAAACCATGGTTACGTTTGCGGCAGGCCTTACCCCAAAACGCTTTGGTCCATTTACTAGTTTGACTCTAAGCTGCGGATCAATTTCTAAATGAAAGTCGCCTGGGGCTACTAGGGCCACGCCTTCGGTGATCAGATCGCCGTCTTGTGCTTCCTTTACTGTGATCGCACAAGAGTCATCCAGACGCTCGGCAAACTTTTTTGTAAAATCTTTTGGCATGTGTTGTACCACCAAGACTCCTGCGCGCAGATTGGCCGGAAATCCAGCAAGTATTGTTTGCACCACATTTGGTCCACCTGTAGACGATGCGATAGTAATTACAATCTTTGCAGCTTTTTCTGAGACTATTGGTTTCTTTTTGGGCCTGAGGCTGTTGATTTTTTCAATGACTTGTTTGTGGGGATCGCACTTTGCTGCGACCATGATTTTTGAGATCAGTGTTTCCTTTAGGTTGTTTGTACTTTCTGGACTCGATGACGATATTGCAACAAAATCGATTGCGCCATTTTCTAGTGCGTCGAGGACTATTTTTGCTCCGTCTTGGCTAAAGCTGCTAACCAAAATGGTTGGAATTAGTGTGCCGCGCTTTACCATTTCTTCTATGAATGTTACGCCGTCCATCCGTGGCATCTCTAAATCAAGTAGGATTACATCCGGTTTTTGTATTGCAATTTTTCTTAGACCTTCTTGGCCGTCCTTTGCCACATCATATACGTGAATGGTGTCATTTGTGACAAGGTCTTTGAGAAATGTACACATGTAGCTAGAATCATTTATTATCAGAACTTTGATTTGAGACGAAACGGATTTTGCAAGCAACCAGAATTACCTCTCCGATAGACAGTCGTGACATTCTAAATTTCTAAAACTAGGGACGGATAAGCAAATTTGCATTAAATTCCTAAAATCAATTCACGATATATCATCAAGTGTGTTTGAGATGATCATACAAAATTATGGGGGTTGGCTTGGGACTAGCTCAGATTGTTAATTTTCTGCTTTAGCTCGGCCTGTGCTTCTTGGGCCCTTTGCAACGATAGTCTGATGTTGTGGTGGTAGAGGGGATCGTTTTTTTTCAGTGCTTGTTGTTCCAGCTTTTCAAGTTGCTTGATGATGTCATCGAGGTAGTCAAGACCCCACCTGTACCCATCAGCCTCTCCCATAGGCTTGCTTTGTTCAGATTCTATTTTGTCGTAGATTTCTTCCAGTTTTGATATCCCTGGTGCCATATGTGGAACACAAAACACGGTATGGTATTAAGCAGAAGGGAATCTTTTGCAAAATATTGATACCAAAATGGCAATTTTTGTTAGCTTTCTCTTTGTATCTGTGCCGGTGGTATGCCCTCTGCATCTTCTTTGAAGACTTCGGCAAGTTCTGCAGGTATGTCGTCGATCGTGGGTTGTGCGTCTGTTTTTTCCGTTGACGGAGGCTGTTGTTGTGTCGGCTTGGGCGCCGTCTGCTCCATTTTTGTCTCCTTTTGAGCCTCTTTTTGACCCACTAGGAGACCCTCGACGTCTAAGAGTATGATCAGCCTTTCGTTGATCTTTGCGATGCCTTTGATATAATGATGTGACTCAAATGCTCCCTGTGGTGTTTCTTCTATATCCTTTGTCTGTATTCGCATTACTTGGTCCACTTCGTCGACTAGGAGTCCCGTGAGTGAGCCGTTGACATCGGCAACCAAGATTCTCTGCTTTGAGGAGTTTGTACCCTCCGAGCCAAGTCCCAGCTTTTCTTTGACGTCGATTACTGGGATTATGAGGCCGCGCAGGTTCATTATTCCTTTGACGTAGGACTCTGAGCGAGGAACCTTGGTAATCTTTTCTACTGCTCTGATCTCACGTACCTGCTCGATTGGAACTGCATAGTCTTCTTTTTTTCCAGACTTGTTTAGAATGTTAAACGAGACTACCTGGATCGACTCCATCGAAACATTTTGTGTGGACATACCAGTTACAGCACTCATCATTTGTCTATTTCCAAATTACGATATAGGATGATGTGTGTTTGATTTGCTCATACAGGAGGCTTGACAAAGTCAAGTACGTGTGTTGCCAGATAGTCTGAGAGTAGCGAGTCCATTGCAAACATCACAACAGAGCCGATCATCATCAACAATGCAATGTGATAGAATACTGTCTTGTAAAGGCCGCCCTGTGATACCTTGAGTGCCACAGCGGAGATTACCGACGTCATTACCACCATTGCGGGCATCATCATGGCCATAAACTGCGGGTCTATTGGAGTGATCTTTAGTGTGTCTGTGTTTACCTCAACCGTACTTACAAGCTCGTAAAATATTCCTGTAAGCTTGTTCATCAGACCAAATACTGCTAGGGTAAGTGCATGTAATACAATTATGATGGTTTCAAATGTCTTTGCAGTCTGGGCCCTTTTTGATCTCAACTCGTTTATTTTGACTGTTATGTCTGCCACATAGTTTCCTGCAATGTTGAGGTCGCCACCTTTGTCCATTGCGTATGAGATGACTTCGTTTCCGTTTGCAATTATCTGGCTTCCCGTATCACGAGAAAACAGCTCAAAACCGAGCATTTGCTCCACCCTATGCTTTATTCTGTTCTTAAAGTGCTCTATGTGGATCTGCAGCGGTCCAAAGTCGCTTCTGAGCACTGCTTCAAGTGTACCTCCTACCGATCCTAGTGTGGCATAGATCTCACCAAAATGTCTGACAAATTCCGGATACCACTCGTTTGCCTGCTTTATTTTCTGCTCCATTTTTCTTGCAAGCATACCAGGCCACATCAGGGGCGCAGTTGCAATACCAACTACCAATGATGTTGGCACCGCTTGCGTCATAAGTAGGACGACCCCGATTCCTGTACCCGCGCCAATTGCCATGTAGACTTTGAGTCTGAATTTGAGATCCTCGTCTGCTGACATGTATCCAAGCTTGTCTCTTGGAAACATGATGTACATCATAAACACAAAAGCACTCATACTTGCGGTGACACCAACAAACGACATCAAAAGAATCCCTTCCGAGTTTTCCTGGCCCATAAGCATACTCATGATCGAGTTTGCAGCGATCATAAATGCTGCAGTTGACATCAACGTGTAGAACATTTCCAGAAATAGTTTTTCATTTTCAAGCTTTCGTTCGTATACAATGGTATAGTGTATAAGCGTGGACTTGAGCTCGTCTGCAAAAAAAGTCCTCAGCGCATCCCCAAGTCTTATGACCTGTGCTATTTTGATGAGAAGCTGTTTTAGGTGGTCGTTTTTGTCAGGTGATACCTTTTCTGCAATCATTTCAAGGGATCTTGCTATGCCATAGCTCCACCCCACGCCAAGCTGGTATACTTCTCTGAATGCTTCTGTGTACCTGCCGTAGTTGGTATCTCGGGCAGTCTTTATCATGTCGATTCCGCCTATCTCACCAGTCGAGATGCTGTACAAAAATGCTACAAAGTAGACGAATTTTTCATCGCTTTTTTGGGAATTTGCTACTATGAAGTTTTTGAAAAGCGGTATTTGGATCATAATGCATCCAGCTCCTTGTAGAATGCCTCAAGGCCTATTTCCCTGCAGTGGGATATAGAATCAAATACGTCATAAAAGTTGAAGATCCTCTTTTCCATCATCTTTTGCAGGATCTTTGCCCTCAATTCCAGCTCCTCGTAGAGTAGGCCTTCGTCTTTTTTTGACATGCCCCTTTTCTCTAGAACTTTCTGCACAAACAACGCGCTGCTTCCTTTTCCTCTGAACTTGACTTCGTCTGTTCCAGGATCCCAGTTGAAGACGGGAATGAACATGATGTTGCCGCCTTCTGGGTTGTAACCGAGAACCTCGTTGATGGAAAGGACACGTCTTACCCTCTTGCCGCCAGGTCCCTGCACCGCACCCTGAAAGAGCGCTATGTTTAGGTTTTCTACGTTTGTCTTTGGAATCAACATTGGTGGGTTTGTAATTCTCTGGATGAGGGCAGTCATGTTTGCCGCGTGGAAGGTGCTTACTACGGGGTGACCGGTCTGCATAGCCTGGAACGCGATATTTGCCTCTGCACCTCTGATTTCTCCTACAAAGATATAGTTTGGACGCTGCCTTAATGCCGCTTTTAGCAGATCAAACATAGTCACACTTGAGCTCTCATTTCCTGTGTCTCTTGTCTGCTCGTTGATCCAGTTTGAGTGTGGTAGTGTGATTTCCGGAGTATCCTCGATTGTAACTATCTTCCAGTTTGATGGAATGAATGCAGTGAGTGCCATGAGTGTTGTGGTTTTACCTGATGCAGTTTCTCCGTTGATGAACACGCTCATTCCTTCTGCAAGCATCATCCACATGTATGCTGCTTCGCGGAAGTCGAGTGCCTTTGATGTCAATACCTGTGTAATGGAAAGAGGCGTGCTTGCAAATTTTCTGATGGTCGCGTTTGTTCCCTTTCTGCTTATGTCCTTTCCAAACACGATGTTAATTCTGGATCCATCCGGAAGCACTGCGTCGATTACAGGCTTTGCGTGTGAGACAGTTTTGCCAAACTGCTCTGACATGCTGATGATGAGCTCGTCTATTTCCTCAACTCCCAAAAACAGCGGACACTTGAGTGCACCAAAAGATTTGTGAATTACATAGACGTTTCCTGCACCAATAATTGAGATGTCTTCCAAGTTGGGGTCTGCAAGAAACGGATCTAGTATACCCGTTCCTGCCCTTTTTTGTAGAAAATGATACCTAAACCCGATCCAGTCATTTTTTGTTACAGGGAGCATCTTAAGCTTGTAGACATCCCCCAGTGTGTCGTAGTTTACAGAAGTGTCCACTATCTGGGTGCTGTCCTTAAGGTATGTCTCTATCATGTTGAACCTTTCTGTAATTTCAAGTGGAGGCACCATTCCTGCCGATTTTATGGCAAACATCTTGTCTGCAAGTTCCATTATCTTTCTGTCAGGCATGTCCGGCTCTACAATGACATACTCCATGTAGCCGTCATCGGAGGTGGTGTGCGGATTTATGTGGATGTAAGTCTGCTCGCCGGTAGGATAGATTATGTTCGGCTCTTTGAGTTTTTTGTGCTCTGCCTGAAGCTGTTCTGTAAAAAGCGGTAATGGATTGCCCCTTGCAGTGTACATTTCTACATATCTTAACAGGTGTGGTGATTTTCTGAGCTCATCAATGAATTTTTTGTCCCTTACCTGCGAAAAATCAAAAGGCAAGATACATGAACCTCCCACATCACCCTTAGGCGTTTGCCATAGATATCGGGACTATTTTGATGCCAAAGGTCATGTCCACATCGAAGGCAAATCCTGATTCGGTGTTTTCTTTGGCACCAATCAGCTTTACAATTTTGAGTGTCTTGACATCTTTGCCACCTATGTTGGTTGAGCCAAGCCTAAGATATACGTCGACTCCACCTTTGACCCTCATTCTCAGATCGGGCGGTATGTCTTCTGGATGAATCGTAATTATGATACTCATTCCCCGTGCAACAAGATACTTGCATTGTGTGAAAAATTCCAGTATTCTGCTTGCATTAGAGAACACAGTCAAAAGAGACAGCGAATCTATTACCACGCAATTGTGTTCTTTGAAGCTGTTTCCAATGTACTTGCCGACCACCGGCAGAAGATACGATGATTGTTCCTTGTTCCACTGCACCCCATACATATGCAAGGGCATGATGGTAAGCCTGTTTCTCAAAAATGCAGTAGAAAAATTGAATGTGATTGCCTTCATATTTTCGATGTATTCTTTTACAGTGTTCTCAGTTACACAAAGAATTCTCTTTTCTGATTCCAAAAACCCTTTCATGAATTGTGCTGCAAGTGCACTTTTTCCAGTTCCGTGATCACCTTCAATTAGCATCAGTGTAGGAAATGGTATTCCTCCACCAAACTGTCTGTCTACTTCTTCGTTTCCACACGGTATGATCTCAGTCAACTGGCGCCCTCCTTTTGTCTATAAAATACACGAGCTCCTCTCACAACTTTCAACAAAGGTTTTGAAAAAAAATTTGATATAAGATCGTGTTTGGTCTTTTCGAACGAATATTAGGTCGAAGTTGCGTTGGTGGCAACTATGCCGTTGTCTGTGGATATTGCCGCATTGACTATACCTGAGATTGGCGTTTGGCTTACAGTTGAGCGTATGTTCATTGATTCGTCTGTATTGAGTATGTTTGGATCAATGTTGTCTGAGCTGATAGACGCTATACACCAGCTGCCGCTTGCAGGTATTCCAGAGCACGTGCCACCGTAGCTGAGCAATTCTGTTTTTGTCTGCCCAGTTATTGGGTATGTGATGAGCAGGTTGAAGTTTTCAAAATTCCACAGCTTTTCAGTTCCCGTGTTTGTTACCGTAAAGTTGATCACACTTGAACCCGATTCGGCATAGATTGCCTGCATGCTTATGTTTGTTTTTAGTATCGAGTTTTCTACCTCGGATATCTCAGTTGATGCTTTCGTTATTGAGACTGTCTGGCCCACAAGCCCCGGCAGGGTCATCATTATGTAGATCAGCGCAAAGAGGACTATACCTCCCGAAATCGGCATGCTTAGTCCCAAATTTTATCCTCCAACTATGTTGAGAGAATGTAATCTGCATAGACTCCGTTTGGTGCAGCCACTCTGATCTCATACGTTTTTCCGGCAGACAGACTCGAGTCGGTTATCTTGATCTGGACTGTGTCCATTTTTTGGATCATTGATGGCGCGGTGGACGGCTGGAATCTCCACGTGTCCTCGCCACCAGAAGCGCTGTAGCCTATCTTTTGTGCTGCACCGACTTCACCATAGTAGACATCCATAGATGTTGGAGTGGTTATCGGGTCAATTCCAATGTTCTTAACCCATACCTCAAGCGTATCAGGTGACGCAGTAGTATTGTACATTGCATGAATGACTTTGATCTTGGTAAGCATCTCGTTTTTTTGTCCCTCAGATGTAGTCGTAAATGTTGACTCAAACGAACCAACTTGTGACAGTACGACTCCTGTCATCACAGTAGCTGCTATAATGGAGGCTACAATGAGAATTCCCTCAGTCATTATTCCTGATGCCATCTAGCTTTTCATGCTCCTCTTTGATTTTGCATTAAGTCTGGCATAGTAGGCATCAGCTTCTTTATCGTTGAGGCCAACTATCTTTGAAAATCTATACAGCTGTGATATTGCGTCTTCTGTAGACATTCCGGAGTTTTTGAGCAGATCGATGATATTGTAAATGGTGTGTTCGTCTTCTGGCTTGAGGCCCATGAGCTTGCATTGCTCAACAAGCAAGTCGATACAGTCCTCTCCTTTTTCTGCAAACATCTCTCCTACCAGCTCCACTATAGCCATCATGTTTGCAACAGACAAGCTGCCAGAAAACAGCGGCTTCATCACAGAGTTCATTGGGTTATCCAAATCAGTACCTCTTACTAGGTTGTCCATCTCACTTCCCTTGACTATTGCTGCAGGGCTTGGTTGGGGTGCTTGTGGGCTTGCATTATTTGGAATCATTATAGGAACAGGGACGTTTTGCATTTGGATTCCGCTTTGTACTGGAGGTGGACTTGTGTTCGTCGGCTGGGAATTGTTTTGATTTGTCTGCGATGTTTGTAGTATGCCTTGTTTTAGCGGCAGTGACGGATCTGAGAGGGTTGTCAGATCTAGTGCTTCAAAGTATTTTCTCATAAAGTTGAGTGGGTTTGATATTTCTGCCTGGAAGGCCTTAATGTCTGTAAGTGTTCCTTCAAATGACTCAGTAAGCGTGTCTACACTTTCCTTTGTTATCTTCATGTCCTCTTTGATCTTGTTGAGATCTTTTTTGAAAGTGGTAAGATCCTTTTCCACCGGCTCGAATTTCTGATCAATTAACTCACGGATCTTGTTTTCATCAAATCCTGCCATCATAGTGGGTGCTGCTTCCGTAGTCACAGTATCGCTAATCGGCTCTGAGGGCACACCGCCTGCTAATAGAGCATCAAGCTCTGCGTTTGCTCCACCAATCTTTGATACATCGATGTTCTCATCAGGGTTTGCTGCAGGTTGCTCCCCGCCCTCTATTATCTGGTTAAGCAGCAGATCCTCTTCTGCTACAGTCTGCTCTACCTTTGGTGCACTCGGGCTTTTTGGGCCTAAAAACTTGGGCAGACCTATCAATACAGTAGCTATTGCGCTTACCGGAACTACAAAGTAATACAGAGAATAATTGATGTCAAAGAGAAATTGTGGAAAAACCTCATAGAGCACAAGGCCGTAGACTCCAATTGCACTTCCTGCTACGAACATGCGGAAGCTCGGTGTGAGACTGTTGAGTATTTTTGTCAGAAAAGAAAAAAGGTTGCTTGGAGCGATCATAAAAACACTCCATTTGTTTATCCGAGGTCTACAACTTCTGTGGTTACTGATGGTACTTGTCTTTCGACTGTTAGTGCTGCACCAGTTGGAACCAATATCTCTGTACGGATCTTGTCTAGTGCTGATGGTCTGTCTGCGTTAGCATATACAATTGCCAAAACAGCGTGTTCACCTTGGTCTAGGATGTCGTTGTTGTTGTTGTTTACAGTCCAGTAGATGAATGCGGATGTTTCAGAAGGCCAGCTGTTTCCGTCAGACTCAAATGGGTCATCAGAGATGTAGCCTTCATCTTTAGCAGTTTCTGTTGCTTCTGATAATTGTAGCCATTGGCCATCTGCTGTTCCATCATCGTTGTCTTGTGTGGTAGTAGTGAGTGTTCCTCGGTAGATGTTGTCGTAGCTGATGCTGTTGCTCAAGTATTTGACAGCAGCAGTACTTGCATCCAAATTAACAGAGTCTCCGCCGGATGCTACCTTGATTGGGAATGCGGTTACGTTGAGCTTGGCAGCTGATACATGTCCTGAGCCAAAGACCTTGCCTGAAACTTCGAGGCCGCTACTTGCCTCACCCAAGCCGGACACTATTGTAGTCTTTGCTTTCTGTGTTGTAGAGAAACCCATGTTGAGAACGACAAAAGCTAAAGCCGCGGCAACGATCACAAATGCAATCATGACAATTGCAGACTCTACGCCTATGACTCCTCTATGGGATTGTCTATGTCCTTTTCTAATAAGGTTCATTGGTTTTCTAATATGGTATAAGAGTATATTCTAGAGTGTGATCAGGATGATCAAACATTGAATTACGGCATATTATCGACGAAATTTTTCTATAGATTCTTCAGTGTTTTTAACATCTGATAGCCGTCATTTGGAAGAAATGTTTCCGGATAACAGTTCAACATGTAACCGTTTTTGACTTGGTAAAACTCCCAAGAGTTACAGTCCCAGTCTGGGAAAAATTGTGTGTTATCATATTCCCACTCAAAGCCATTTTTGACTGATGGATCAGGATAGCCTGGGCCTCGTTCCAGCGTAATGGTATTTTTTGTATAGTCAGCTACGACTCTTGAGCTTAGTGCGTTTGGATAAAGATATACTACCTTGGGATGACTTGTTATTGCATCAAATTCCTTTTTTGTTACAAATTCGTTGTGTAGTACAATTACTTTATCAAATTGGCTTAGAATCCGTGGGTTTTTGTCAATGTCCGTATCATCGAGTACTTGGTAGCCTAAGAATTCTAGGATTCTAAAGCCGTTGCCGCTTGCAGAATACGTCTTTTCATATATGGTGGGAATTTTGCTACTGAGACATGAATCGCAATAACCCGCATTATAATCATGAATTCCACCCCATTCGTACGCACCCTGAGTAAATATTGGGTAAATTACTGCTGATTTTTCGTCTGCCTTTAACTCGTCGTAGTTTTGAAAATATCTAAGCTCGGGAAGTTTTGAGGCTGCGTCTATTGCATCATCCTGATCTAGGCTTTGCACATTTTTGTTTGTAAGGACAAATGCCATTACCAACAGCATGGTTGCAGTAATGCTGATCATGACGGCATTGAAATGATTAACCACGTATGGTTGGTTTTGTTCTCAGATTAAAGTCTGGTTTTGTTCGAATTGAAAAGATTATTTTGTAATAAAAATAGTATTTCTTGGAAACCTACTTTGGTTATCCAAGATCTACAACATTTGTGGTGATGTTCGGAACTAGTCTTTCTATGGTTAGAGGAGAGCCAGTCGGAACAATGATTTCCGCTCTTATGACGTCTAGTGCTTGAGGTCTCTCACCTAGTTTGTGTGCTATAGCAACTATGGCGTGTTCACCCTGATCAAGGATAGAGTTGTTGTTTCTGTTTACAGCAAAGTAGACCACAGCTGATGTGGCATCAACTGCCGTGTCGTTAACTGGGTTTACATTGATGTATCCTGCCGTCACTGCTGCTTCCATTGCTTCGGTTAGGTTAGCATATGAGCCAGAAGACAGAACACCAGTCATTATGTTGTCGTATTCGACGGTTCCGGTGAAATACTTGACAGCCATTGTTGTATTACCCAAGTTTACAGAAGAACCGCCAGATGCTACTTTAATTGGAACCGCTGTTACGTTGAGATAACCATCATCAACATCGCCTGACGCGGTGACTTTGCCCGCAATTTCTAATGCGCTGCTAGATTCATCCAAGCTTGCCACGATTGCAGTCTTTGCTCGTTGTGTTGTAGAGAAACCCATGTTGAGAACGACAAAAGCTAAAGCCGCGGCAACGATCACAAATGCAATCATGACAATTGCAGACTCTACGCCTATGACTCCTCTATGGGATTGTCTATGTCCTTTTCTAATAAGGTTCATTGGTTTTCTAATATGGTATAAGAGTATATTCTAGAGTGTGATCAGGATGATCAAACAATAATTGGATAATTGTTTTGGTATTGTCTGCATACTTTATGCGTTTATTTGTTGAATTGTTTTAGTTGAAAATAAATTATTTCAATGGAGGTGAATTTGGAAACTTGCTGTTTGGATTAGAAAATGGCATAAAATAAACTAGAATTTTGATTTAGAAAATAAAAAGGAAGTTGTGATTATTTGCACAATCACTTTATCCCATATCGACTACAAGATTTGTGATGTTTGGCACTTGACGCTCGACAGTCAATGCTGCGCCAGTTGGTACAACAATTTCTGTTCTGATTTTATCCAGTGATGCTGGTCTGTCTGCTGACTGGTATGCGATTGCCAGTACTGCGTGTTCACCTTGATCCAGTATAGCGTTTGTGTTAGATCTTACGGACCAGTAGATGATCGCCTTTGTTGACGATGGTAATGCACCAGTTATTGGATGTGCATTGTTGAATGCATCAAAAGCGCTACCTGATTCTGCTGCTGCTTGTGTGAATGCCTCTGTTGCATTTGCATATGTAGCTGTAGTGATTGGTCCAGCATAGATGTTGTCATATTGTACCGTGTTGCTTAGGTATTTGATTGAAGCAGTGCTTGAACTCAAGTCGATGGACTCGCCTCCGGATGCAATTCTGAGTGGAACTGTTGTCACGTTGAGTAGCGGTGTTGTTCCACATGCAGTTTCACTTGATGCGGATGTACAGCCAAAGCCTGTGACTTTGCCACCAACTTCTAGGCTGCTACTTGCCTCACCCAAGCCGGACACTATTGTAGTCTTTGCTTTCTGTGTTGTAGAGAAACCCATGTTGAGAACGACAAAAGCTAAAGCCGCGGCAACGATCACAAATGCAATCATGACAATTGCAGACTCTACGCCTATGACTCCTCTATGGGATTGTCTATGTCCTTTTCTAATAAGGTTCATTGGTTTTCTAATATGGTATAAGAGTATATTCTAGAGTGTGATCAGGATGATCAAACATTGAATTGCTTGGGTTTGGTTATTTTTTTCAAGTCCACACTTGGTGAAAAAATTTCTGCAATTTGATGTTTGTTTGAATAAAACAGACAACAACTAAAATCATTATTATCTTTTTGATTCTACATGACATTAACTCAAAAGAATTTCGTTATTCAAAAAGATGGAAGTTTCCAATCTAATTCATTTGGTGGTATACAATGAGCGTACACGAAGAACTAGTTACATCCCTGTCATACTTTGGTTTGGAAAAAACCGATGCCATGGTATACCTGGGCCTGCTCCAGATGGGCTCAGTCACAGTAGGCACCATGTCTGCAAAGCTTGACATCGATAGAGGCAAGGCATACAGATCACTTAACAAACTGCGCAACCTTGGACTAATTACAACTACATTTTCAAACCCAACTATTTGCAAAGCAATCGAACCAAAAGAAGGACTCACGACTATAATGCAGAGAAGAGAAGATGAAATAGTGACAATGCAAAAGCTTTCTCGCAAAATAGTTGAACAACTGCAGCAAATCACAAGACCTGAAACAACTACAGAGATCTCATCGTTTTCAATAATTCAGGGAAGAGCAAACATCTATGCCAGAGTCGGCAAACTAATTCAAGAATCAACAAAGACGATATACATTGTCACCACAGTTGAAGATATTTTAAGAATGTACCATACTGCCATCCCAGAAAAAATCAAGATGTGCAAGCAAAACAAAGGTGAAGTCAGAGTCCTTACCTGGACAAACAGCGAAAACCTGCTCCCCCTCGTAAACAGACTTAATGCCTCTGAGACCAGAATCGGCAAGCTGCCATCAAAAAGCAGGATGATAGTCGAGGAAGGAAACCAGCTAATAATGTCCGGCTCCATCAAAGAGTCAATGGACCTCAATGATGATAACGATTCCATCATGTACACAAACTCCTCTGAGATGATTAACAACATGTACAGTCTGTGTACACATTTGTGGAAAAAAGCAAAGCCGATCGAGCTTTTAATGTAATATAAAAAATCTAAGTCGTGATTGTTTTAAAGAATGGGTTTGTAATTAGATTGGCAAAGGCCTGATCCATCCTGGCTAGTTGTTTGTAGACAGGGTTTAGATTTGTTACGACTTGAAGCGTGTTTAGCGAGTCTGTGATTTTTCCAGTTAGAGCAAGAGATCTCGACTTGGCAAATAACGCCTCTGTATTTTCTACGTTTTCCGATAAGATCTGCTCAAGCAGATTTAATGCTTCTGTGTGTCTTGCAGTAAATTGGAGCAATTTTGCTTTCTGTAATAATACTTCATGGTTGCTTGGATCAATCAGTATTGCTTTTGATAAGCAATCGAGTGACTCTGCATATTTGCCAATATTGGCAAGTACTGTAGCCTTGGTTTTGTTTGCTTCAAAGTTGTTTGGATCTGTCACAAGTACTTCATCAAGACAAGAGATCGACTTTTCATGTTGTCCTAAAACTAAATACAGTGTGGCTTTTTGAAGAAGTACCTCATGAGAGCTTTGTGTGATTTTATCAAAGTTTGCTAATGCTTCTTCGTATCTTCCGACAGCAGCAAGCGAGAGGCCTTTGTACCGTAATGAAAGTGCATGATTTTGCTGTTGAGCCAGAATTTGATCAAAACACAAAATAGCGGAATCAAATCTGCCTAGGTTTTGGAGCGTTCTTCCTTTTTCGAGTAGGCAGTCCAAGTGGTTTGGGTGAGCTTGTAAAAATTTGTCAAACGTGTTGACTGCGTCTTCTGCATTGCCAAGATTTGCTTGACACAATCCCAAATAGTATAACGTTTCTTCATAATCTGGGTTAATAGACTGTATCAGCTTTATGTATTGTAATGCATCCTGATATTTTCCGGTTTTTACTAAAATAGTGATCTTTGTATACATTGCATCAAGATTTGTTCTGCTTATTGAAAGGATCTTATCGCAGTATATCATAGCATCTTTGATCATACCAAGACCATAGAGCGACTTTGCTTTGTAAACAAGTGAGTCCAGACTAGTTGGATTGATTTCTAAAATTTGATCGAATTGGATTATTGCAGTATCAAATTTGCTCATCTTAAACAGGATTTTTCCTTTTTTGAGCAGTGAATCTATGTGTGCCGGATTTTTGCTCAATATATGGTCAAAGCAGATTAATGCTTCTTCATAATCTCCCATCTCGTCAAGAATAGTTCCTTTGTCAAAGATTGTTTGTAGATGATTGGCGTCCAAGGACAGGATGTGATCAAATAGCTTTTGAGCGTTTTGGTATTTTTTCTGCAAAACATACAGCCTTGCTTTATCGTAGAGAACCCGTATGTCATTTGGCTTTATTGTGAGTGCATGATCAAATGATGCCATCGCTTCCATGTGGCGGCCGAGCTGTGAAAGTAAGAGGCCTTTTTGATACAATACATCTATGTGATTTGGATCAATTTCTATTGCCTTATCAAAACAGGATATCGCATCTGCAAGATTGCGAAGTTGAAGTAACATGAGGCCTTTTTGATAATATGCGTCTGCAAAGGTTGGCGCAAGTTCGGTTACTTTGTCAAACATCACCATAGCCTCTTTATGCTTGCCGAGTTTTTCTAGTGCCAATCCTTTTCCAAAGATGGAGTCAATGTGATCATTTTGTATCTCAAGTACCTTTTCAAACCACTTTATAGCATCATTTGGCTTGTTTAGTTTGTAAAGCGTTTGTGCTTTGTAGTATAGTGCTAGATAATGCAACTGGTCATACTCTAGTATTTTATCAAAGCATACCAACGCCGCAGGATATTTTTGAATCTCAAATAGCACAACCCCTTTGTGATATATGACGCTAGAATCAAATGGATTGATGGCAAGGGCTGAGTCAAAACAGGCGATGGCGTCGTCGTATTTTTTGCTCTGAGCTAGTGCAAGGCCTTTTTGGTAGTGGGCCTCGTAGTACTGCGGATTTATGGCAAGGGCTGAGTCAAAACAGGCGATGGCGTCGCTTTGTCTGCCCATGATGACAAGTGAGAGGCCTTTTTGGTAGTGCGCCAGGACGTGTTTCCTGTTTTTTTCTATGACCTGATCATATAGCTCAACTGCATCTTCGTGGAAATTAAGAAGCGCTGTTGTCTTTGCTTTCTCAAATATGGCGGCTATGTTGGATTTGTCTGCTAAAAGAACGGTATTGAAACATTCAAGTGCCTCCTGATGTCTTGAGAGCCTGCTCAAAGAAAGGCCTTTTTCAAATAATGACGAGATGTCATCTGGTTGTTTTTCAAGTATTTTATCATATAATGAAATAGCACCATCGTATTTTTGCAAGCTGAATAATGATTTTGCGCAACCCATAGTGGCGTCTAGATGTTCTGGGTTTATTGATAAGACTGTGTTGTAGCAAGCAAGAGCGTCTGCGTGGTTGCCCAAGCTTGCAAGTAGCTTTCCTTTATTGTACAATGCGTGAACGTATTTTGGATCTAGTGTAATTGCTTTTTCAAAGTGAGTTAGTGCGTTTTCGTAATAACCAAGAACTTGGAGTGAGATTCCTTTTTGACATAATGCTTCGCATAATTGTGGGTTGATGGTAAGCGCTTTGTCATAGGAGTTTATTGCATCAAAGTGTTTTCCTAGCCTAGCTAGAGCGTCTCCTTTGTGATACAATGTAAGCGGATCCGTTGGATTTATCAAAAGAGCTTTGTCATAAACGTGTACAGCATCTTCGAGGCGGCCAAGCGCAGCTAAAGCAAATGCTTTATTGTATAATGCATCAAAGCTTGACGGTTCGCTTTCGAGAACTTTGTCATAGTATTCTATTGCTTGCTCGTGCTCGTTGAGAGCAGACAATGTCTTGGCTTTCTTGTAGAGTGCAGAAGTATGACCTGGGTCAAGCTGTATTACCGTGTCGTAGCATGTTGATGCATCATCGTATTTGTTGAGTTTGTATAAGACCTCTGCCTTGTGATACATGGCAGAAACATTACTAGGATCTAGTTTTAGTGCAGCATCTAGATTTACTAGCGAGTTTGCGTGATCGTCTAGATGATATAGCGCTATTCCTTTGTTTAGCAAAAGCTGTGTGTTGTCTGGATCAAACACCAGTGCTTTGTCAATGTATGACAGCGCTTCTGTGTAACGGCAGAGTTGCATTAATGACATACTCTTATGATACAGTGCGGTTGCGTCATTTTGATTGATTGCTAGTGCCTTGTCAAAATAGACAAGTGCCTCTGTATGACGACCAAGATGCCCCAGAGAGATCGCCTTTCCTAGAATCGTTTCAAAATGATTTTGATTTATTGCTAAAATTTTATCAAAGCACGTGATGGCATCTTCGTGTTGTCCCAGATGCAACAGACACAATCCTTTGTTGAGAATACTGTCGTTGTGTTTTGGATTAATTTGCAAAGCTGTTTCAAAACATTCCAGTGCATTCTGATACTGATTTAGAAGTTGAAGTATTCTACCTTTATTGCATATTGCGTAAAAGTGCTTTGGTGAGATCTCAAGAAGCTGGTCATAAACAACGATTGCCTGCTCATGCATGCCAAGATACGACAATGTGTCTGCTTTTCCGTACAAGGCGTCAACGTTGAGGTGGTCTTTTTTTAGGATTGACTCAAAGTGTTTTAGCGCTTGTTTGTGATCGTGTAAGGAAACGAGGATTTTGGCTTTTTGGAGTATGGCATCTACAAAATTAGAGTCTATCTGCAGCACCTTGTCAAAGCACTCCAACGCATCTGATTTTTTACCAAGCTCAAGTAATGAACAACCCTTGCAATACAATGCAGGTGCATGTGCTATGTTGAACTCAAGGGTTTTGTCAAAATATGAAATTGCAAGTTGGTGTTTTTCAAGCATTGACAGACAAAGACCTTTGCTGAAAAGCACATCTGCATGATGTGGATCCACCTCCAGTGTTTTATCGAAGCATAAAAGTGCGCTTTCAAACTCACCAGTCTCGATCAGTGCAAGTCCCTTGTTATACATGGCATCAAATGATTTTGGATTTGTTTCCAACACCATATCAAAAAGTGAGATTGCTTCCTTGTGGTTGCCAAGCTTGGATGTTGCGATGCCTTTGTTGATTAGT
Source organism: Candidatus Nitrosotenuis sp. (assembly GCA_037439825.1). Taxonomy (GTDB): domain Archaea; phylum Thermoproteota; class Nitrososphaeria; order Nitrososphaerales; family Nitrosopumilaceae; genus Nitrosotenuis. The sequence goes on from JBBIVI010000007.1 coordinate 19,362, forward strand.
ATCTGCACATGGTTTGGCTCTATGTTTAACGCTTTATCAAAATACGATATTGCCTCTTCATAATTTGCTAGATTGAACAACGCCAGCCCTTTTTTGTACAATCCATCAAAATAATTTGGATCCAGTCTCAACGTCTGTTCATAGCACGAAAGTGCTTCGTCATATTTTGACAAGAGTGTAAGTGAGTCACCTTTGCAATGTAATGCATCAAAGTACTGCGGATCAATTTCTAACACTCTATCAAAAAGTGAGATTGCTTCCTTGTGGTTGC
>JBBIVI010000008.1:0-3738 GCA_037439825.1 Candidatus Nitrosotenuis sp.
AAAAGCGTGACATGCAGATATTTGCTTTAATCACCGGGTTGCTGGGAGTTTACATCAGCTCTGCTTTTATCAGATTAGAGTTGTATTCTTCACTCTCGCTTGTCATATTGGGCTCTGTCGGCTTATCTATGATCACAAAGGAGATCTTCAGACAGGACAAAAAAGAAAATAAAAAATTCATCAAATCGCATCCAAAAGCAATCAAAATTTCATATGCTGCAATAATCGCGATTCTGTTAATCATACCCCTTACCGTGCCAGCCAGTGCAAACTGGATAAACGGATCCAAAGCTCCTCCCACCATCTTAAATGGAGGAAGCAACTTTGCTATCTCAACAACAGACTGGCTTGACGCTATGACATGGCTAAAAGAAAATACACCAAAAGATGCAGTGGTTGCATCTTGGTGGGATTACGGCTACTGGATAACCACAATGGGAGAGAGAACATCACTTGCAGACAATGCAACACTTGATACTGAAAGAATCAAACTTTTGGCAAAAATGCTTTTGAGTTCACCTGATGAATCATGGAAAATACTGCAGGATCTGGATGCCGATTACGTTCTAATTTACATTGCTGCACAAAGAGTAAACAGCGAAGAACCACCACTCTATATGGTGCAAGGTGGTGGAGATGAAAGCAAAAAGCAGTGGTTTATGAGAATAGGTGGTTTCTCAGTCCAGAAGTACCTTTACGCAGATGGTATAAGCCCAACTCCAGAATTTTGGAATGAAACCATGCTAGGTAAAATGATTCCATACAACACTCTTGCCTACGTAGATATTGCAAATCAAAAACAGTCCATGTCCTTTGTTTCAGGCTTTACCCCAGTATACGAGATGAAGTTTCCAAAGGATGGTAACGGGCCACTGAAGCTGGTATACATATCGCCTGGATTTTCACGTACCGATTCGGGACCAATTAATGGTGTGCTAATCTACGAAGTTAACAAGAATTACAACTCACAATCCCTAGCAGAAACTACAGATACTCCAACTACGGAAATCCCGGACACGTCAAAAACAGAAACAACACAAACAGAATCACCAACTAAAAACCAAATTGCAACAATTTCGACAAACTTTGGTGATATAGTAATTGCGTTAAAACCCGAAGTTGCACCAAAGACGGTTGAAAACTTTGTCAAGCTTGCCAACTCAAAGTTTTACGACGGAACGTTGTTCCACAGAATAATATCTGACTTTATGATTCAAGGCGGTGATCCAAATACAATTTCTGGTCCGCCAGGAACTTGGGGCACAGGCGGTCCTGGCTACACTATTCCTGCAGAAATAAGCAACCTCAAACACACCAAGTACATGGTTTCAATGGCCAGAGGCCAAGATATTGACAGCGCAGGCTCACAATTCTTCATAATGGTAGGAGATGCGCCATGGCTTGATGGTCAGTATACAATATTTGGTGAGGTAATCGATGGACAAGAAGTAGTAGACCAAATTGCATCATTACAAACCAACCTAAATGATCAGCCACTGGATTGGGAAAGTGCAAGAATCAAGAGTATAACTATTTCTTCACCTTAATTTTGATCGCTTTCTTGAAACTTTTCTCGTATTCGATATCTGGCATACCTATCATCAGGCGAATACTTGGCTGGATGCGCCGTGACTGTCTTTGTATTGCATAATGGGCAGTTATCCTTCAAAGTGTATTTCTTGCAGTCCGGGCACTTGCGAATCTGAAACTTCATTTCTAACTCTCTCGGGTCTTCTTTGATTCTTCCCTTGCAAAGTTGAACGTGCCGTTGTTTTTTTCAATGATTTTTTGAATTTTATCCAAGACCGGCTTTAGCATCTTTTCTGCGGTCTTAAAGTCAGAACCTTTGACGCTTATTCTGTATTTTGGAGCACCAATATACGTAACAGAAATGTTGCTTGCTTGCTCTCCAATCGAATCCAAAATTGCATTTTTTATTATCTCTATACCGTTTGATTGGTTACAAGTAATCTCACAAATACCTCGTATCTCAACAGATGGGGGCTTTATCTTGGAGCTTGCTTCTTCAATTGCAGTCAGTATCTTTTTTGATAGTTTCAGATCATCTAGGGCTCCAATGCCTTTTGTTGCCACATCAAGAAACGCATCATAAATAAAATCATATTTTGAAAATATTGCATCTTCAAGTTTTTCTACATCTTTGTCTGATAGTGCTGCAGCATCTTTGACTGTCTGCAAAAGAGTTTTTCCTTTTTCAATTCTCTTTACCTCTAAAAGCTTCTTTTTTTGCTGGTCTTTGGAAACCTGTTTTAATGAAAGGTCTATTTCGGATCTGCTTGGGTTGACTTTTTTTACGAGAAGGACTTTTTTTTCGCCTTCCTTGACAAACTTGCTTACGGAGCGAACCCATCCAGGAGCTATCTCTGAGACATGCAAGAACCCCTGCATATTATTATATTCATCAAGCGTAACGTATGCCCCATGATCGGTAAGCTTTGTTATGGTAGCAAGTACTATTTCACCAATCTCTGGTAGCTCTTGCGATTCAGTAGCCATTGCAACTCTGGTTTGTAGTACATAATTTAATGTTGTTGGCTGAGCTGAAGATTTGCAACTAAATTATGCTCAAAAATCGATGCCTTTTTTTGCTCGCACGCCACGCTGAAATGGGTGCTTTATTTCCTTCATCTCGGTTACAAGATCAGCAGCATCAATAATTTCCGGTCTTACGTGGTTTCCAGTTAACACCAAGCTGACATTATGTGGTTTTATTCTGATGAGATCTAGAACTTGACTCACATCAATTAATCCCAGGTTTACTGCATAGTTTATCTCATCCAAAATTACAATGTCGTATTTTCCTGAGAGGATCTTTTCCCCGCTTATCCGTATTGCCTCATTGGCGATTTTTTGATGAACTTCTTTTGGAGTATTATCATCAAGTATACCAACAAAGCCCTTTCCAACAGCGGTGAGCTCGAATTCAGGCTCAAGTCTCTTAGATGAGCTCATCTCGCCATAATGCCAAGACCCTTTGATAAACTGAATCATGCATATTTTGTAGTTATGTCCTATCGCTCTTAATGCCATACCTAAAGCAGCAGTGGTCTTTCCCTTTCCCTTTCCCGTGTACACAATTACAAGACCATTTTCATTTTGCACGTTGGAAACTCCTCGCTCAATGCTAAAAAGATTCGTATAGTTCCTACCTCAAAGACTAGATAGAAAATTGAAAATACCAAGGATCGTAGTAGCAGGGGCCACAAGTGGTGTTGGAAAGACATCAATTACTTGTTCCATCATATATGGAATGAAAAACCGTGGATATACAATTCAAGCATTCAAGGTAGGTCCTGACTATATCGATCCGACTTACCTTTCCGCAGTATCTGGAAATCCTGCAAGAAATTTGGATTCGTGGATCATGGGGGAAAAAGCTGTAACGTCAAGTTTTGTGAAAAATTCCACATCAGACATCTCAATAATTGAGGGCGTAATGGGCTTCTACGATGGCCTTTCTGGAAGCTCGAACTTTTCTAGCACACATCATGTAGCTAGTATACTACAGGCTCCAGTAATACTCGTCCTGGATGCAAGCAAAGCAGCCCGCTCGATTGCCGCAACTGTTATGGGGTTTGTCAAGTTTCATAAAAACTCCAGAATTGTTGGATTGATTCTCAACAAACTTGGAAGCAAAAAACACGAACAAATGTGCAAAGCAGCACTAGAGTCACTTAAAATACCAATACTTGGTTGCATTCCAAAAAATCCTGACAT
>JBBIVI010000008.1:3748-15860 GCA_037439825.1 Candidatus Nitrosotenuis sp.
GTCCAGGCATTTAGGATTAGTACCAGTAGTTGAACAAGAAAAATTAAAACAACAAATAAGAAAAATAGCCAAGACCGTTTCATCCTACCTTGATATTGACAAAATAATTGCTATTGCAAATCGTGCAACGCCGCTTTTAGGTGCACAAAAAGAAACTCGGCAAAAAAATCAAGTCACACTCGGTGTGGCACTAGATAAGTCCTTTAATTTTTACTATTTTGACAACTTTGATGCCTTACGCCGTCACGGTGCAAAAATAGAATTCTTCAGCCCAATCTCGGATCAATTCCCACCGGAATGTTCAGGTCTTTATATTGGCGGTGGCTTTCCAGAGGTTCTTGGGCAACCACTTGCTAAAAACCACACCATGAAAAAATCCATCAAAAAACTTGCAGAGCAGCAAATGCCCATCTACGGAGAATGCGGCGGTCTCATGTACCTTACAAAATCAATTGATTATGCAAACAAAAAATACTCTATGGTCGGCCTTTTTGATGCGCAAACAAGCATGGAAAAAAAGATGACACTCAACTATACCAAAGCCAATGTTATTTCTGATTGTCTTGTTGCAAAAAACTCTACAAAACTATACGGCCATGAGTTTCATTACTCTGAGCTTAATTCAATTCCAAAAGATTCTAAGTTTGCTTACGACATCTCAATGGGGGTTGGAATTAAAAACAAAAAGGATGGTTTGATTGAATATAACGTGCTCGCATCATACATGCATCTTTACTTTGATCGTGGCTTACACGCAAAAAATTTTGTAGATAATTGTCTTGCATATTTACGAAGGTGATTCCCGCAGAATTTTGAAGAGAGCGTTTATTATGGCAGCAGCACACGGCGTCCCGCCTTTTCGTCCTTTGTTTGTAATGTGTGGTGTATCTATGCGCTGCAGCTCTTCTTTGGACTCTGCCGCACCTACAAACCCAACAGGCACACCAATGATAAGGCTTGGTCTTGTCACACCTTCTCTGATCATTTGAATTACTTCTAAAAGCGCCGTAGGGGCATTGCCAATCACCACAATACTATCATTCATCTCTTTTGCCCTGAACCGCATTGCTGTTTGTGCACGTGTCTTGTCTAGTCTTGTTGCCTCTTTCACCACATCAGGATTTGAAATATCACAAATTACGTTATTTTTAAAATCAGTCAAGTTCTGCTTGTTAAGCAGGCCTAAAATTCCGTTCACATCAACTATTATGTTCCTCCCGGCTTGTAGTGCATCAAGGCCTGCATTTACTGCATCTTTGTGAAATATTAGGCCGTTTTGTCTTGCAAAATCAAAATCCGCAGTGGAATGAATGACTCGTCTTACTATGTGCCACTGATTCCCAGTATATGGGTGTGAACCGATCTCTTTTTCAATAATCTCCATGCTCTGGTCTTCTATTGACTGGCCTTTCCTAGTTTGCATTCTCTACCTCTTTTGCTCTCTGCATGATAAAATCAATCATCCTTTCATCGGTGCCTATGTGTTCTGTTATTAGAATTTTTTTTAAATTCGATTTTTCGATCGCAGGATTGAGATCTCCGTAGATGTCTCTTTTTACATGAGCTCCTTGGTGCAGAAAATAAAATACGACGACTAGAACCTCAGGTTTGTTTTCAGCGCACTTTCTGATTCCCTGCTCTATGTTGGGTTCCTCAATTTCAAGAAAGCAATAATTGATGTTGCGGTATTGTGGAATTAGCTTGTCTACGACATATTTTATTGATAACCGAGCGTTTGGGTCTTTGCTTCCATGCCCTATTACAAGTACGTCGATTTTATTTTTTGGTAGTGTGATCTGGTTTTTTTCAAGGACGGCCTCTATCTTAGAATTCACTATCTTGGCCATAGTTTCGTGCATGCTCATCGGTTTTGTCACTACGAATTTGATGTCTGTCTTTACTTGAAACTTGATTGCCTCATTTACTGCTGCTTTGACTTTTTTGCCTGGGTACAAAAAGTAAGGCACAATCGTGAGTACATCAATATCTTCCCTCAGACAATTTGTAATTCCTTCCTCGATGAAGGGTGGAAGAACTTCCAAAAAACAGTAATTTACAAAGGCATAGTTTCCTTGCTGCTTGACTTTTTTGCAAATAAAGTCAAGCTCGTCTCTTACTTCTTTCTCCCTACTTCCCCTGTCAATTAATAATAAACCGCGTTTCATTTCTCAATTCGTGCTATGGCGATTGTAAGATCTGGTGGGAATTTCTGTTTTTCAACTACCAGTCTTCCTTGGGAGCTCTTGATGGCAGCAGCTTCTGAGACGCTTGGTGTTCCCTCAAAGGCCTGAACTGTTTTGGAGGGATTTGGGATGTTAATTTGCGCTAACTCTTCTTTTTGAAAATAGTCTATAGTCAGCCCCAAGTCTTTTGCTGTATCAAGCAGGCTTGGTATGTCTACTGGTTTTTTGAGTGAAGCAAGCCTTGCTACTGATTTGGGACTAAGGCTGTATTTTGAAAGACAGATCTGAAGTGATTCCTTTATCTTTTCTTTAGTTGTGTCGGTGTGTAGGCCTATTCCTGCAACAAGTGTTTTTGGCCTGTAAATTACAGCATTTTTTGCTAGTTCATCATCGATTATTTTATCCGAAATTATCAGGTATGCCTTAGAATCAGATCGTCTTAATTGTTCAAGCGTTTCATAAATGGTCACGTTCTTTGGAAGCTCGCTGTTCCACCAATTCTTCTCCCCGGCATCTTGGTACACTCCTATCTTTTCTTCATTTACCATCAAAGCACTGATCCTAGTCACATTAGAGTCGTCATCCATCTGCCAACCAAATTCCTTGCCAAGTAGATCTACTGGAATTGTCTTGTTTACGTCTGCTGCTGTAGTAATCACTGGAATGGCGCCAAGTTTTTTGGCGATATCTTCTGTTAGCTCATTTGCGCCACCCAAGTGGCCTGACAGCGCAGAGATGACAAAGCCTGCCTTGTCATCTATCACTATCACTGCAGGATCCGTCTTTTTGTCTTTGAGATGTGGTGCAATCAATCTGATCACCGCACCAAGTGAAAACAAGCACACAATACCATCATAGTTTTTGAAAATCTCTGCAATCTTGGCAGCTGTTTGTTCTTCATACCAGATCGCATCCAATTCCGTCTGAAACTTTGTTGGTGCATAGATCTGCCAGTTTGGAAAAATCTGCTTTATTGTGGATGCAATTTTGATACCATTTTTCGTAATTGCAAGAATTGCAACCTTTTCCATATCCTGAAGGTTTTATTCTCAAATAAAATCTTACTAGGTATGTCTTCCCAATATGGAACCGTCAAAATCAAACAAAATTACTTCGATCTCCACTTTGTTTTCTGAATGTGCACGCATTTGTTTGTAGGCCTGCTCACAAACCGCATCAAAAAACCCCTCAACTTTGTTTTTTAGGACAATTTCTTGTACATGTCTTGCAGTATTTGCTTTCTTTATCTGAGTCAAGGTCTCTTTGGATGCGCCACAATTGGACGCAACGCTTGACAAAAAGTCCATATCTACTTTGGAACCCTTTACATGAGTCTGCTTGACACCCATTGCTATCTTTGTAAGCTTGCCAATAAAGCCAGCAACGTATGCTTTTTTGATTCCTTTTTTTGCACACTGTTGAATAGCATAACCTGCAAAATCACCCATCTGGACAAAGCAATGCTCCGGCAAACTTAGCTGTTTTTTTGAAAATTCTTCGCTTCTCCCACCGGTTGTCAAGACTACTGTGTTGTCTTTCATGGCAAGCGTTACGTCTATGCTCTGCCTGATGGCTGCAGCAAATGACGCAGTAGAATATGGTATTACTATGCCGGTTGTTCCAAGAATCGATATGCCGTCAATAATACCAAGTCTAGGGTTGTCCGTTTTTGGCGCAATCTCCTTTCCTTTTGGTACAGAGATCACAACTTTGATTCCATTTTTTGCAAGTATTTGACTTCCGATGGAAGTTAGATTCTCAACAATCATCTTCTTGGGAGTCGGGTTTATTGCTGCTGTTCCTATTTCTAATCCAAGGCCTGGCTTTGTTACCCGGCCTACGCCATGACCACCATCGATTTCTATCTGATTTACATTGTCTGTGAGATTAAGATCTACTATTATCTCCGCACCATGGGTTACATCAGGATCATCGCCACCGTCTTTAATCACAGAACAACTCGCAGCGGTAGAATCAAACTTGCAGCTAAAAATATTGATCTTGATTGTTTTCTCTTTAGGTAACAAAACCTCAACAGTGTCTACTTTTTTTTGTGTCATGATCGCCACAAGTGCTGCTTTTGCTGCCGCTGCAGCGCAAGTTCCAGTAGTAAAGCCGGTTCGTAGCTTGCCTTGCGGCCTTTCCGTTTCACTCACAGCATAGGGTAGTCTGTTTGTGTAATAACCTTTAAGAAAATTTTTAAAATTATTTTAAAATTTCAGAAATTATTATCCATAATGCAATTGCACCCAGTCCACCATAAAGCAGCAAATGGGTCATCTTGTGAGAAACTGGCTTTTCCGTATTGTGACTTTCCTGGTTTTCAGTAGCACCGAAATTACGCCTAAATTCTTTATAGTATGCTTGATAACCAAAATTAATCTCCTCAGAGGAATCTTTGTCGTAATATCTCCAAAATTCGGTTTGTGCCGCTTCGACATCCTTGTGGTTAGCATTTTCCTTTTTTTGTTCCATCTTGAGCATCTGGTATGCCTCAGTTATCTCTTTGAATCTCTTGTCTGAGCTTTTATCCTTATTTCTGTCTGGGTGGTATTTCAGTGACAGCTTCCTATATGCCTGCTTTACTTCCTTAAACGATGCATTTTTTTGCAATCCTAGTATTTCGTAGTATTGCGTTGCATTCAATAACAACCATTGTGAGATTTAACATTTAAAATTATACTCAATATTACTAAATTGGTGAGAAAACTGCGAATTGCCATAGCTGGTGCAAGCGGATTTGTGGGAAGAAATCTTCTACAATTTCTTTCTGAAAATAAAATACAAGTCATAAGCTTGACTAGAAAAAAACGTAAGGTAACCAAATTTGAAACAAACGTGGTTTTTTCAGATCTTTCAAATAAAAATCTCGTTGCAAAATTAAAGGGATGTGATGCATTAATCCACTTGATCGGATCTGGTACACAGACATTGGGTGCTGACTATGAATTAGTAAATGTTGAACAAACAAAAAAGCTAGTCGAGCTATGTAAAAAATCAAAGATCAAAAAAATCATCTATTTGAGTGGCCTTGGTGTTCATAAATCAACCACATTTGGATATTTTATTTCAAAGTTGAAAGCAGAACAATTGATCATTAAATCAGGCCTCGATTATACCATACTTAGGGCATCATATATTGTCGGCAAAGACGACCCACTCACAAAAAATCTAAAAAAACAGATCAAACGAAGACTTGTGGTAATTCCAGGATCCGGTTCATATAGGTTGCAACCAATTTCCGTATCTGACGTATCAAAAGTAATACTTTCATGCGTTGTCAACAAAAAACTTTCAAAAAAGATCGTTGACCTCGTAGGTCCAAACACGGTCAGTTTTGAGGCTTATGTTAGACATTTTCTGAAAAGGAAAAAAATCAAAATCAAAAAAATCTCTGCTGAAAAGGCATACTTTGACGCCCTTACAAAACCAAAAGATGCAGTTTATGGCCTAGATGACATAAACATCATGCTTGGAGATTTTACTTCCAGCCACAAAAGGCTTGAAAAACTCTGCGAATTCTGCCTGCAAAAGCCGGATGTTCTATAAGCCTGCTGCTTTTTTGAGCAGATCTGCTTTGTCTGTTTTCTCCCAAGGAAACTCCACATCGGTTCGACCAAAGTGACCATATGCAGCAGTGTCCTTGTAGATGGGTCTTTTGTGGCCTAGCTGTGATATTATTGCAGCAGGTCTCATATCAAAATGCTTTCGCACAAGATTCTCGATATCTTCTTCTGGGATCTTGCTTGTGCCAAACGTATTTACCATCAATGAGACTGGTTCTGCCACACCTATTGCATATGCAACTTGGACTTCGCATTTTTCTGCCAATCCAGCAGCAACTATGTTTTTGGCAATGTATCTGCACATGTAGCAGGCTGACCTATCGACCTTTGAAGGATCCTTGCCAGAAAATGCTCCCCCACCATGTCTTCCAGCCCCACCATAAGTATCTACTATGATTTTTCTTCCAGTTAGGCCGGAATCTCCTGGTGGACCGCCTATGACAAATCGTCCTGTTGGGTTTACATGAATTTTGATCTTGTCATGCCACCACTTGCCACATACCGGCTTGATTACCTTCTCAATTATCTGCTGTTTTATCTCAGAATTGCTTACCTCAGGTGAATGTTGCGTCGATATTACAACAGTTTCTATTCTCTTTGGTTTACCATCTTCGTATTCTACAGATACCTGAGACTTACCATCTGGGCGCACCCATGGAAGCTCTTTTTTCTTTCTGACTTCAGATAATCTCCTTGTCAGCTTGTGGGCAATAAGGATTGGAAGCGGCATTAACTCATCGGTTTCATTTACTGCATAACCAAACATCAAACCTTGGTCTCCTGCACCCTGATCCTTGTTTTCAGAAGCTGTAACTCCCTGGGAGATGTCCGGACTTTGTGCATGCAAAGACACAAGCACGCTGCATGTGTCTGCGTCAAAGCCATACTCAGGTTTGTCATAACCTATCTCCCTTATTGTATCTCTGACTACTTGCTGGACATCAAATTTTGCCTTTGTAGTTACTTCACCTGCCACAACTACGACTCCTGTAGTTGTCATGGTTTCTACGGCTACACGTGAATCTGGGTCTTGTTTTAGAAATTCGTCAAGTAAAGCATCAGATATTTTATCACAGATCTTGTCTGGATGGCCTTCTGTTACGGATTCAGAAGTAAAAAGAAAACTTCGTGCCATTGGGATCTTTGCCTACAATTCATTTTCTAGTTTGATAAATAATACGTTGTTTCCTCTAACTATTACCCTACCATAATTTGCAATAATTTTGCCTTCGTGAAGTTCTTCGGCATCAGTCATAATCAGATTCATGTAGGAGTCTACATTGTCCATTTTGCCTTTGTACTCTATTTCATTTTTCAGTCTTACAGTGACCTTCTTTTTTGTATTTTTTTGTAATGTTGTTAATGGTTTCTTGGCGCTTATTTGTGACAATGGTTGTTCTCTTGTGTTGCTAGCTTGGTAACCGAAATAAAAGCCTTGCCTATTTGTAAGCACAAAGACAAGATTTGTTTATTTTTCTAACTTTTTATGAAATTATAGACGTGATTCGCACCGGACTAGAAAAATTAGATAAAATTCTTGGTGGAGGGCTAAGAAATGGCACCATCACCGATATCTTTGGCCCAAGTGGCTCAGGAAAAACTCAGCTAACACTTCAAATTATTGCAAACACCTTACTGCAAGGTGGCACGATACTGTACCAGGATACTACAGGAAATTTTAGACCCGAAAGACTTGTGGAGATTCTTAAATCAAAAGGACTTGATTCACACCTTCTTGACAATGTCACTGTGGGAAGAATAACCAATACTGCGGAGCAAATAAACAGCCTCTCAAAAATTAAATCAAATTTGTCACTTGTTATAATTGACAATGTCACAGATCTGTTCTCGTTTGAGTATTCAAAGGAAGAACAAATATTGGAAAAGACTACCAAGTTTGCAAAATACATGAGGCAGTTGTCACAAATAGCACGTGATCAAAAAATCCCGATAGTGATTGTAAACATGATGCGCAAAATAGATGACAACGAAAAGGAAAATCTAGACTCGATAATATCGCTCTATACACACATTAAAATCAAGTTGACAAAAAACTCATCAAAGTACAGTGCGCAGATCCTTGATCCAACAAAAAAGGATCAGTTTTTCTACAAAATAACAAAAGAAGGCATAACAGAAGTGGCTGAAGCTATTTAACCATGGCATCACTCTAACTAATTATGGCAGGCATTTTTGATTCCATTCCAGCTATATCAGTAATTTTGTTTGCAATTGGAATCATCGGAATAATGGTCTATGAGCGCGCAAAGTCAAGAAAAGACGCACAACAAGCTACTTGATAGAGTTTTAACCAAATTTCACTCACTTGGTTTTACACAACTAACGGAAATCCAAAAAAAGGCAATTCCAACAATAGTTCAAAAAAAGGATTGTCTGATCATAGCACCGACTGGTTCAGGCAAGACCGAGTGTTCAGTAATTCCGGTTTTCTCCTTTGTTGCAACAACAAAAAAACCTGGCAAAATAAAGGCCTTATACATTACTCCACTACGTGCACTAAACCGTGATGTCTTCAAACGCATCATCAAATATGCAGAATCAGAAAACCTTAGAATTGAAATCAGACATGGGGATACGTCTCAATCAGCTAGAAAAAGAATCACAGAGTTGCCACCCGATATACTGATAACAACACCTGAAACGCTTGTCATTTTGTTGACACAGCAAAAAATGCTTGATGCGTTATCTGAGCTTGAATGGATTATAATCGATGAAGTACACGATCTTCTATCTAATGAGCGGGGCTCCCAGCTTTCCGTAAGCATAGAGCGGCTACAAATAAACACAAAAAGCCCAATTACGAGAATAGGTCTTTCTGCAACAGTCGGGAATTCTGACGATGCGGCAAAATTCCTAGTTGGGACAAAAAGAAAGTATCAAGTCATACGTGACAACACTATTCGAAAATACGATGTAGAAATTAAACACGTAAATGGAACCATACATGATGTTGCCGATGTCATAATTGAGTACTTGGTAAAGATGAATCTTGATTCACCTGTTCTGCTTTTTACAAATACGAGAGGTGAGGCAGAGTTTCTTGCATCTATTTTGCGAGAAAAATCTCCAATTGCAGTAGAATTACACCATGGTTCTTTATCTCAACAGATACGTGAGGAAACAGAAGAGAATCTCAAAGCAGGTAGATCGAGGCTTGTTGTATGTACCTCATCGCTTGAGTTAGGTCTTGATATTGGCTCAGTCGAGCTTGTCATGCATTATGGTTCACCAAGGCAAGTATCAAAATTTATGCAAAGAATAGGAAGAAGCAAACACAACAAACATTCCTCTGCAAAAGGAGTAATAGTAACCAACAGCGTAGACGACGAGCTTGAAACAAAGGCAATCATGGAAAGAATTCAAGAAGGCTCAATTGAAGACCAAATAGTACATACGGGGTCACTTGATGTTCTGGCACACCATTTGGTAGGGCTTTCAATGCAGCTTGGGACAGTCTCAGTTAGCAATGCGCTTGAGATCTTTAGGAATTCGTATTTGTTTAGAAATTTGACTCTGGAAGAGCTGAGCAGCGTTCTTGAACTCCTAGACTCGAATTACTTGGTAGTATTTGACAAAGAAAAAATGCTCTTTAAAAAAACTGCAAGATGTTACAGGTATTATTTTGAAAATCTCTCTACAATTCCAGACATCTTGAAGTTCAAGGTAGTTGATATTATATCAAAAAAAACTATTGGAAGTCTAGACCAAAGATTCGTAGGTGATTTTGGAGAGGCAGGCAATATCTTCGTTCTAAGAGGATCACAGTGGAAGATTGTAAATGTGGACGAATCTGTCCTCAAAGTAAATGTAGAGCCCGTACGGGCCGGAGGAATTACGGTGCCGTACTGGGAAGGCGAAAACATACCAGTAGACCACAGAACTGCATCCAAGGTAGGAAAATTTAGAACTAAAATACGAAGTGGACTGCTTACATTACCAGACAATGTAATTTCACAGCTTAGCTTACCAATAATTCCAGATGACAAAACACTCGTAGTAGAATCTGTTCGTGGTCAAGGCATGATTGTAATTCATTCTTGTTTTGGGACAAAAATTAACGCAACTCTTGCAACTGTCCTGTCGTCAATGTTATCGTCAATGACTGGATTTCAAGTGGACGCAAGATCTGACGCATACAGAATAGCTCTTTCATCGAGAGGTCGTATACTAGAAGATCACGTAAGGCAGATACTGGCAGACAAATATGACCTGGCTCAGATAGTCACCGCATCACTAAATGGGACTCACAATGTAAGCTGGCGTACGTGGAATGTAGCAAAAAAGTTCGGAGTTGTGGGGAGGGGTGCAGTATATGAGAAAAAGTCAGCACGATTTCTTTTTGAAAGATATTCCAATACGCCACTTGTCAGAGAGGCCATGAGAGAGCTTTTCCATGACAAATATGATCTTGAAAATTCTGCAAAAATTCTCACAGAAATATCTTCCAATAAAATCCAGATTCACTGGATTGAAGAAAATAAATTCTCCAAGCTTGCAGAGCCAATTTTAGATCACACCACAAAATACTATTCGTCGCCTACAAACATAGACAAAGGAATTTTGGATCTAGTAAAAAGCCGCCTCTACAAAACGACTCATAGAATGATCTGTGCTAGATGTGGAAAATGGGAAAAGGTGATTCAAACAAGCGATCTGGAAAAGATACCGCGATGCCCAAAGTGTAAGGCGCAACAAGTTACTACGACTTTCTACTCTGATTACGACTTGGCAAAAATAATCCAAAAAAAAGTCTCTGGTAAAAAGATCTCAGCCGAAGAAAATCATAGGTTCGCACGAGCCTGGAAGGTAGCATCGCTTTTGGCAAACTTTGGTAAAACTGCTCTGATCGTTCTTTCAGGCTATGGAATTGGCGCAGACACTGCTTCAAGAATACTCAGGAACATGGTAGATGAAGACACTTTGTACAGGCAGATCTACGAAGCAGAAAGGCAGTATGTGACAACACGGGGATTTTGGGACTAGTTTTTCTTTTTGATTGTAGAGTAGGGTGTCAAGAACAACTCGGTTCTTCCTTCAAGGCCTTGTTTTGCAACTACACCGCTTACCGATATTATCTCTCCAATCGAACACTCATCTAGCTGTCTTGCCTGATTTCTCCAACCTTTAAGCCAAATCTGTGCCGTGTCGTCTTCTATGAACATCTCAGAAAGAGAAACCGTTTCACCAGTCTTTGTCTGTATGCTTTTTCTCTCTGGCGCTTTGAGTATTATGGCCTCGATGCAGTAGTAGTTGTTGTCTGGTTTTATGTTTCCAATTTTTGTTCTAAGATCTGCTAGGACTGGTAAATCTTCGTCGTCTATTTTTCTTACAAAAGAATCAGCATCAATTGTGATGTTATTGCCATACATCTTTGATGGCATGCATTCCAAAACATCATCTTGACCAAACGAGCTAGTTATGCCTGCAGTATCTATGATATTGTACAATTGTCCTTCTTTGTTGGCACCCAAAATCATTCTGTGACCATTTTCGTTTTTGACTGCTGACAGTACTCTTATGATTATCGGCTCTATCTCTTTTTTTGCCTGGATTTGAAGAATCGTTGACTCGTTTCCATGAATCTCCAATTCCTGCTGATTCATCTTTGTCTTTACACCGACAAGTCGTGCTTTTGTTCCGGCAGGTATTATCTTTGGAACCTCTGAGTCGTTTTTATTCCACAGTACTACTCGCACGGAACGACCATCGCTGCCCTTGAGTCTGAATCGTAAGGAGGTACCGGGTGCTCCGCGAAAATTCGTAAATTCAGAAAAATTAATGCCTCCATCTATGATGCCAGAAACCACAATGTTATTTTGACCTTCTTTGATCTCCGAGACATCTTTTGTGAGTGAATCAATAGATGGGATATCGCTTTCTGTGCTTGCACGCTCGATTGTAGAACCTGAGCCTATGTTAATAGTGAGCTGGCCGTTGAGGTCTGATTTGACATATGCCTTTATTATTTTGATGAGGTCTCCTGGATTCAGATTCGTAAGTTCTGGCAAGTTTGCCTTCTCATCCCAGAGTTTTACGGTTGCTGAGGAATCATTATCATATACGGTCATGTTTCTTAAGAAAAACTGCGAGCCGTCTTTTCTTGAAAACTGTTTTTTTGGGGATACGTTGAGAACCCGAGTTTGCAGTGTGACCTCCTTTGCACCAGCATACAGATCCTTTATGCCGACTTCGGTCTTTGGCGGCTCTGAAATAACTATGCCGAGATCAGATGCGACCAAAAACAACGCCCCCTGATCGGTAAGGTAACCCGCTCCTATCTTTTCTTTTTTTTGTGCGATCAGCTTTTCGATATCGTCCTTTGTAAGTTCTGGTTTTTGTTCA